>DATARG010000126.1:0-6654 GCA_036264275.1 Candidatus Udaeobacter sp.
CTTACGAATCACGCAGCCAATGACTTTGATGAGCAAAGGCCTATACAACGACCCAACCGGAGCATTCCTGCCATCGGTATTGTATTAGCTGCGCCTCGCATAGATTCCCGCTTCGAACGGCTCTCCGGAAAACATGAATTAGGAAAAATTGTCCGGTTCCTCGGCTCCTGAATTCCTAGCCGTTCTGTTCAAGAATTTTCGCAACTTTCTCAATGGTGTTCCAATTGCGCGTAGTGGCAGGCACGCCAAGGATTTTCTCGATCTTGCCGAGGTAAGTGATCGCTTTCATCTGTCGTCGATAAAGACCCAAAACGAATCTGTTCCTGATCGCGATGATCTTGAGCAGCCAGTCATCATCTGAGGGTAAACACAGCGGAAGCGGAGGCGGTGAGGGGAGTCGTTTCGCCAGAACGTTTACGAACCGTGTTACGTTCGGGTCCGCAGCGTGTTCTGTGAACGGATTCCTCGCCGCCAGGTTGATGATGTCGCGCGCGGAACAAATCATGATCTCGCATTGGAACGGCAATTTTTTCGCGATTGCCGCACGGAGAACCGGTTCGCTTGCATCCTCTCGCACAACGAATGTGCCGACCGCGCCGATATTTATCATGCCGAACTTCGATAACTGCCTTGTGATCACTGCCGGTTGGCAGCGATTCGCTTTGCCGACGTTTACTCCGCGCAGAAATACGACCCAGCGCATTTGGAAGTGACCAATGAGAATCATCAGGCAGCGGTTCGCAACTCTCTTCCCAACGAATCTTTTTCCACTAGACTGCGCAAGTGGAGCTGAACGGCCAAGCGCTCACCCTGGAGCAAATCGCTGCAGTCGCAATTGGTGGCGAGCATGTTGCCATCTCGCCAGCAGCCCGTCCGCGCATCGAGGCTTCGCGAAAAATTGTCGAACAAATCGTGGCGCGCGATGCCATAATTTACGGAGTCAACACTGGTTTTGGTAAACTCTCCGATGTTCGAGTGCCAAAGGACGAACTGCGGCAACTTCAACTGAACCTTGTCCGCAGTCATGCCTGCGGAATTGGCGAGCCACTTTCCGAGCCTCAGGTGCGCGCAATGATGCTGCTTCGGGCGAACGTGCTGACGCTCGGATTCAGCGGAATCCGTTCGGAAGTCATCGAGTTGCTTTGCGAGATGCTTAACCACGGCATCCATCCCGTTGTTCCGGAAAAAGGCTCAGTCGGTGCGAGCGGCGATCTCGCGCCGCTTGCGCATCTGGCATTGAGCGTGATCGGGGAAGGCGAAGTATTTTTTGAAGATAAACGGACCGCGACTGCGGAAGCGTTGGAGCGCGCGAACCTGAAGTCTGTCGAACTGGAAGCCAAGGAAGGTCTTGCCTTGCTCAATGGCACGCAAGCAATGCACGCCGTAGGTGGACTGGCGCTGTTACGTGCGCAGCGACTGGTACGCGTGGCCGATGTGTCCGGCGCGATGAGCCTCGAAGCGCTCAAAGGCACGCCCGTGGCATTCGACCCACGAGTGCAGGAGGCGCGGCCGCATCCGGGGCAGAAAGCCGCGGCCAAACATCTCCTGTCGCTGTTAGAGGATAGCGAGATCCGTCAGTCGCATCTCACCGACGACCCGCGGGTGCAGGACGCTTACAGCCTGCGGTGCATGCCTCAGGTGCACGGTGCCGTGCGCGGCGCACTGACACATTGTGAAGAAGTTTTACTGATTGAATCGGCATCAGCGACAGACAATCCACTTGTCTTTGCGGAAACAGGTGATGTGATTTCAGGCGGGAATTTTCACGGTGCGCCACTTGCATTCGCGTTCGATTACGTTGCGATCGCGATCACCGATTTGATGAGCATCAGTGAACGCCGCACGGATCGCCTCGTTAATCCTGATAAGAGCGAGGGGCTTCCGGCATTTCTTGCGCGACGGCCCGGAGTGGAATCGGGATTTATGATTGCTCACGTCGCAGCTGCTTCTCTGGTGAACGAAGCGCGCGTACTCGCGCATCCTGCGAGCGTTGACAACATCACAACGTCCGGCGGAAAAGAAGATCACGTATCCATGGGAATGACGAGCGCGCTGAAGTTGCGATCGATCGTCGATCTTGCGGAAAATTTGTTCGCCATCGAGTTGCTTGCGGCTGCGGAAGGTCTGGAGCATCGCCGTCCATTGAAAGCTGGTCGCGGTGTGGAACGGGCGTTCGCTTCTGTGCGAAACGTCGCGCCGCCGCTTACGCGTGATCGCCCGCTTTCCGGCGATATTGCCCATGTTGCCGAAGCGATCCGGCGAGGCGATTTTGATCGAGAAACGACAGACTCATGAGTGGAAAGCGAATTATTCAGGCCCCGCGCGGTAATGAGCGCGTGTGCAAAGGCTGGCACCAGGAAGCGGCGATGCGGATGTTAATGAACAATCTCGATCCTGAGGTCGCGGAAAATCCGGATCAACTGGTGGTCTATGGCGGAACTGGTCGCGCCGCGAGAAGCTGGGAAGCTTTCGATGCAATCGTTCGGCTGCTGCGTGAACTCGAAAACGACGAAACGCTTCTCGTCCAATCGGGAAAGCCTGTTGGAAAGTTCCGCACGCATGATGAAGCACCGCGCGTCCTGATCGCGAACTCCAACCTTGTCGGCCAGTGGAATAATTATCGCGAGTTCAATCGCCTCGAACGAATGGGACTAACGATGTACGGACAGATGACGGCCGGTTCGTGGATTTACATCGGCAGCCAAGGGATCGTGCAGGGTACGTTTGAAACTTTCGCTGCTGCCGGACGAAAACATTTCGGCGGATCGCTCGAGGGCAGATTTGTTTTGACCGGTGGCCTCGGCGGCATGGGTGGCGCGCAGCCGCTCGCCGCGACAATGAACGGTGCGGTTTTTCTTGGCGTCGACGTCGATCCGGGTCGGATCGAGAAGCGTTTGAAAAGCGGATACTGCGACAAAATCGCGTGGTCGCTCGATGAAGCACTCAAGATGATCGATGAGGCGCGCAAGGATCGAAAATCGGTTTCAGTGGGTTTGGTCGGCAATTGCGCTGATGTTCTGCCCGAAATCGTCAACCGCGGTATTGTGCCCGACGTGCTTACTGATCAAACCAGCGCGCACGATGCATTAAATGGCTACGTGCCGCACGGGATGTCGCTCGAAGACGCATTAACGATGCGACGGAAAAATTCGGACGAATACATCGAGCGTGCGATGCAATCCATGGCGGTGCATGTCGAAGCCATGCTCGCGCTGCAAAAGAAGGGCGCAATTACCTTTGATTACGGCAACAACATTCGAGCTCAGGCACAAAAGGCGGGAATAAAAAATGCATTCGACATTCCCGGTTTTGTTCCTGAATACATTCGACCGCTGTTTTGCGAAGGACGTGGTCCGTTTCGGTGGGTCGCATTGAGTGGCGATCCCGCTGATATCGCGCGAACAGACAAGCTGGCGCTAGAATTGTTTCCAGAAAACCAAACGCTGGCGCGGTGGATGAAGTTGGCGAAGGAGCGAATTCACTACCAGGGATTGCCTGCGCGGATTTGCTGGCTCGGTTACGGCGAACGCGCTGAATTTGGCGCCGCGATGAACGAACTGGTGAAGAGCGACGAAATCAAGGCGCCGATCGTCATTGGCCGTGACCATCTTGACGCCGGGTCCGTTGCGTCGCCGAACCGTGAGACAGAAGGGATGCTCGACGGCAGCGACGCAATCGCCGACTGGCCATTGCTCAACGCACTTATTAACACAGCAGCAGGCGCATCATGGGTATCGATCCACAACGGGGGTGGCGTCGGTATCGGTTTTTCGCAACACGCCGGAATGGTGGTCGTTGCCGACGGGAGCGAAAATTCCAAGCGTCGCTTAGAACGCGTTCTGACCAGCGATCCCGGCATGGGTATTCTCCGCCACGTCGATGCAGGTTATTCTCGCGCCATCGAGTTCGCCGCTGCGAACCATATCGATATCCCCATGAAACCGAAGCCGCGCGATTAACCCTTAATCCGCCAATCCTACTGATGAAAAAACTGATCGAGTGTGTGCCAAATTTTTCCGAGGGCCGCGATCTGAACGTGATTCGGCAGATTACGGATGCAATTCAGTCGGTCGATGGCGTTTCGTTGCTTGACGTCGATCCCGGCGCCAGCACGAACCGGACAGTGGTGACTTTTGTTGGTGATCTTGATTCCACGATCGAGGCAGCGTTCAGGGGCATAAAAAAAGCGGCGGAACTGATCGATATGCGCAAACAGAAGGGCGCGCATCCGCGAATGGGGGCCACTGATGTTTGCCCATTCATTCCCGTGAGCAATGTCAGTTGGGAGGAAGCGATCGAATGCGCAAACCGGTTGGGGAAACGCGTCGGTGAGGAACTAAAAATCCCCGTGTATCTCTATGAAAGAGCCGCGAGAGATGAGTCGCGGTCAAATCTCGCTGTGATTCGAGCGGGCGAATACGAAGGATTTTTTGAAAAGATAAAACAACCGGAGTGGAAACCGGATTTTGGACCCGCGATATTCAGCGAAAAATCCGGGGGAACCGTGATTGGCGTTCGCGATTTTCTGATCGCATACAATGTAAACCTGAACACGAAATCGGCGCGGCGTGCGAACGCGGTGGCGTTTGATGTGCGCGAGCAGGGGAGAGTGAAGACCGAAGACGGGACACCGTCAGGAAAGCCAGTGTTGGACGCGAACGGCGAACCGGTCCGCATTCCCGGGATGTTGAAACACGTTAAAGGAATCGGCTGGTTTGTGAAGGAATATGGCATCGCGCAGGTCTCGATGAACCTTACAAACGCTGAAGAAACGCCTTTACACGCGGCATTTGATGCGTGCGTTGAATCGGCAGCGAAACGCGGCTTGCGCGCGACGGGCTCGGAGATCGTCGGGATGGTGCCGAAAAGATCTTTGCTCGATGCCGGCCGCTATTTCCTCAGAAAACAACGATGGTCTGAGGGCGCTTCTGAGGAAGAACTGATCGACATCGCCGTTCGTTCGATGGGCTTGGATGAATTGAAGGCTTTCGATCCGAAAGAGAAAGTAATCGAATTAAAGATCGAAGCCTCTGAGCCGAAGTCGTCCCTGGTGAAAATGAATGTACGCGAGTTTTGCAACGAGACCTTGAGCGATTCTCCAGCGCCCGGAGGCGGTTCTGTCGCAGCGTTAATGGGAGCGCTGGGCGCCTCGTTAGGCGGAATGGTCGCGAATCTTTCCGCGGGCAAACGCGGTTGGGACGATAAACTCGAGTACTTCAGCGATTGGGCAGTGAAGGCGCAGCAGCTCAAAGACGAATTGTTGTCGCTCGTAGATGAAGACACGAACGCGTTCAACAAGGTGATGGACGCGTTTGCGCTGCCAAAGAATTCACCAGAAGAAAAGACAGCACGCGCGGAGGCGATTGAAGAGGCCACGAAATATGCCGCCGAGGTGCCGCTAAAAGTGATGAAGACTGCGGCCAAATCCTATGAACTGTTGTCGGAGATGGCGAGCAATGGAAATCCTGCTTCGGTTTCAGATGTGGGCGTCGGAGCGCTGGCCACGCGAGCGTGCATCGGAGGGGCCGCGATGAACGTGCGGATCAATCTTGGTCAACTGAAGGACAAAAAGTTCAGGAGCCGCCTCCAGAAACGCGTCCAGAAGGTGAGCGTGGATTCAGAGCCACTATTCAGGAAAATCATTAGAACGGTAGAGCGCAAGATGAGTTGAAGTGTTGAACGGTTGAACCGGACACGGATTATCATTCTGAACGAAGTGAAGAATCCCTGATCAAGCGCCCGACGCTCGACTTCGAAACCAGAGATTCTTCGCTCCGTTCAGAATGACAATGTTTTTGCACGTTACTGCTAAAGCGATTCAATGACTTCACTTGCCGTTCTGCATACTTCGGAACTCGTCACGTTGAGCGGACCAAAGCGCCCGCGCGTCGGAACAGAGTTGTCGGAAGTAGGCATTGTTCGCGATGGCGGAATGCTCGTCCGCGACGGGAAGATCGAGGAAGTCGGTCCCAGCGACGAGATCGAAAAGAATGCTGGCGATGTGGAGATTGTCGATGCGCGGGGACGCGTTGTGATGCCCGGATTCGTCGATGCACATACACATTTAATTTTCGCGGATAATCGGCTGGACG
This sequence comes from Candidatus Udaeobacter sp., assembly GCA_036264275.1. Classification (GTDB taxonomy): domain Bacteria; phylum Verrucomicrobiota; class Verrucomicrobiia; order Chthoniobacterales; family UBA10450; genus Udaeobacter. Next base: position 6,093 of record DATARG010000126.1, read on the forward strand.
ATTTCGAACGCCGCGCACGAGGCGAAACGTACGAGCAGATTGCGAAAGCAGGCGGTGGAATTTGGTCAACCGTAAAAAAAACACGCGCTGCGAGCGAGCGCGATCTTCTCGCGCAGGCGAAAAAGCACGCGAATTGGTTCCTGCGTTGTGGCACGACAACAGTCGAAGCGAAATCGGGCTACGGTTTGACCGTTGAAGATGAACTTAAGATTTTGCGAGTTCTACGCCGACTGAAAGAGGAGGCGCCTTTGGAAATCGTTCCAACGTTTCTCGGCGCGCATGCCGTTCCCAGCGAACTTTCGCCCGATGAATATCTGAACGTTTTGATCACAGAAATGTTGCCGTGCGTGACTGCGGACAAACTGGCTGAATTTTGCGACGTTTTTTGCGAGCGGGGCTATTTCGATATTGAGCAGTCGCGGAAGGTTTTATCCGCAGCCAAAAAGCTTGGACTAAATTTGCGCGGGCACGTTGACCAACTGACAAATTCCGGCGGCGCGAAGTTGATGGCGGAGATGGGTGCAACGACGGCAGACCATCTGGAGCAAACAGGCGAGCAGGG
>DATARG010000129.1:0-8095 GCA_036264275.1 Candidatus Udaeobacter sp.
CGCTTTCGGTATCAGAAGCTCTTGTGGGATTGGCGGCGGCGGCCCGGGCGTTGCGTTGGATACTGGAATCGCAGGCATCAGTGGTGGAGCGCGTTCGGCTCTTGGGTCCGGCGCCGCCACACGCGCCGCCGGTTGAACAGGCGAAACCGTATGCGGCCGCAGGTTCCGCAACTTGTTTTCGAGTGATGCCACTCGCTCGGCGAGATCTTGAACGACTCGCTTTGTTCTGTTTGCTTTCGCCAGCGCAACAAACGGCAGAACGAGAATCGCGATGAAGAGACCGATTACAAGAAAGCCTAGAAATTCCATTGGTTGTTGGGGTTTCGCTGGATCACTCCGACTTGAGGACAGACGATAGCTGCTTTGCGCGGCGACTGTGAATTGATAAAAAAGACGGATTTCATCGACCCATTCGATCATGAACATTCATCACCTGGAGTTGTTCTATTTCGTCGCGAAACACGGCGGAATCGCAGCAGCGGTGCGCAATATTCCTTACGGCATTCAGCAACCGGCCGTCAGTGGGCAAATCGCCAAACTGGAGGAATCACTCGGCACGAAACTCTTTCAGCGGCGCCCGTTCGCGCTATCACCGACAGGGACCGAACTTTTTGAGTTTATCCGACCGTTCTTCGAGAACATTGATGTTGTAGCCGAGAGGCTGCGTCAAAACAGTTCGCCGCAATTGCGCATCGCGGCTCCGGCGATTGTGCTACACGATTATTTGCCGCAGATCTTGCAGCGTGTTCGCGCAAAATTCCCAGCGTTCCGGCTTTATCTGCACGAAGCGACTCGCACTGATGCCGAACGATTGCTTTTGTCTCGCGATGTCGACCTCGCGATCATGCTAATCGACAAAAAATCGCGTGCCGGAATTCAGGTGCGACCGCTTTTGGAGCTGCCGTTGGTTTTGTTGGTGCACAAGAAATCCAAGCTGAAGCGCGCTGAAGAGTTATGGAAGCGCGACAAGATCGAAGAAACACTGGTGTGCTTTTCACGCAGTGATCCCGTTCATGCACATTTTCAGCGCGGCCTCGAACGGCTCGGGGTGGAATGGTTTTGCGGGATCGAAGTCACGTCCGAGCGATTGATCCAGCATTACGTCGCCAGCGGTTACGGTATCGGTTTGACGGTCGCGGTGCCGGGCTTCAAGCCACCGCCGCAACTGCGCGCACTCCCGTTATCGAATTTCCCGCCTGTGGTGGTGGGCGTAGCGTGGTCCAGCAAACTCTCCGACATCGCGCGCCAGCTACTTGCAGAACTTGACGTCGAAGCAGAGACACAACGGGCCCGGGTCGGAAAAAGCGGTCATTGATCCGCCGCAAATTTTCTCAATCAGCGCAGTTTTTCAGCATCCGCTCGATCTATTTGCGCAACTCCGGCTGTTTGCTGTTGCGATGGGGCGTCCGGGGTTGAAGAGACATTTGCCGGTCGCATTGCTGAGAACTTGTAACCTTCGTACGCGGCAATCGCGTAAAACAGAATGCTCATCGAAATAAAATCTTCCCACATGGCGCTGATGACCTTCGCCGGTTCCGTATGGTTCAGCATTGTGAAGAAAGAAACATTTCCTCGGCGGACGCGAACGCGATTAGTGAAAAATAATTTCCCAGGATGCAACCAAAGAGTGCGAGAAACGCGCCCAAAACCCCGAAAAGTTTCCCGCCGTTTCCGATTCTTAAAGCGAAGCCGACAAGCGCACCGACTCCTATTGCCATATACCCGATTTGATACTTAGTCGTAACAGTTACAACCGCCCAGATAATCGCACCAAAAATTGCGGCTGCGAGACCGACGAAGCCGCCTAAGAGCGAAGCTTTCTCTCGGGGAAATAATCGGCTTCGGGCATTTCGGCTCCGAAGCAGTTTTATCGAGACGAGAAAGCGGTGTCAATTTCGCCATGGCGAATCCGTCCTCCAACAAACCGCCGCACTCCAAAGCCCGAAAGTTTTCAGGGCAAAGTTCGTGCCTTCGTTAGCTTTTCTTTAAGGCCGCCAAATCCTTTAACACCTGCTCGCTGTGCTCGACTGGCTTCACGCTGGTATATACCTTTGCCACGTCGCCGTCGGGATTAATGATGAACGTGTTACGCGCAGCGAGCTTTTGGCCCTTGTAATCCATCACCGAACCGTACTCGGTGGAAACCTTCGCATCGGGATCTGCGAGCAACTTGAAGTTTAGCTTTTCCTTGGCACAAAAATCCTTGTGCGATTGCGCGGTGTCGACGCTTACCCCGAGAATGACTGCGCCTGCATCACCATATTTTGCGATGTCGCGCTGAAAATTCTGCGCCTCCAGGGTGCAACCGCTGGTGAAATCCTTTGGATAGAAATAAAGAACCACCCATTTTCCGTGAAAATCCTTCAGACTCACCTGCGAACCGTCTCCGGTTGTGAGACTGAAATCCGGAGCGGGTTTACCGACTTCGGGTTGTGTTTGAGATTCTGTTGCCGCCATGCATGTGAACGTGGCAAAACCCATGATCGCTGACAAGATCGTGCTTCTGATTTTCATGGGTAAGCCTTGGAGCGCAAGAGCAGCGAGTCAACAGAATCTCTGGGAAGAGGTCGCGGCGGCGACCTGGCGATGGCAGCCTCGCCATGGCGGATTCTTCGAAACACACGTTGTTACGATACTTCAGATTCGCGGCGAAAACGCGGCAAACAGCACGCGAGCCGTGTGCATTTCCCAGAATGAAAGCTTGCGCTTGCGTTGCCGCTTTGAGTCAATAACAGCTCTTTTATGCCGAGGCCGGACGTTGCGGAACATCTTCCCATCAAACCGTTGCGGCTGCTTTTGGGTGTGATCGCCTGTGCCGGTTTCGCAATCACGTTGTTCACGCTGCTATTCGGGTTCACAACAATTCCGGCAAACTCGGTGGGTGTGAAGACGCGGTTTGGCGCCTATCACGACAACGTTAATCCGGGTCTGGCCTACGCGATTCCGTACGTCGATGAAATTTACGTTGTACCTACGCAACGTTTACTGAAGCTCGAGTTCGGGTTTTCGTCGGCGAACGCGACGAATATTTATCAGGGCGACGTCGAGCCTCAGGAAACTGAGACGATGATCACGGGCGATTTGAACACCGCTCTTGTGCCATGGGTGGTGCAATATCGGATTACGGATCCAAAAATGTACCTGTTCGGCGCGCGCGAGCCGGAGAAAACGTTGCGCGATCTTTCCGAAAGCGTGGTGCGCGAAGTCATCGGGGATCGGACCGTCGATGAAGTGCTGACAATCGGACGCCACGACATAGAGACCTCAACATTGAAGCGTCTCGCCGAGCTTTGTTCGCAGTACGATTTGGGAATTCAGATTCAACAGGTGCAGCTTGCGAGCGTCCGGCCGCCGGCAGCTGTGCAGGGAGCGTTCAACGACGTCAATCAGGCGCAACAGGAAAAGCAAACAGCGATTAACCAGGCCTGGTCCGTGTACAACGATGCTGTTCCCAATGCGCGCGGCCAGGCAAAAGAGCGCGAGAAACAGGCCGAAGCGTACGCATTTCGTCGCGTGAATGAAGCCAAAGGCGAAGCGGAGAAGTTCTCGTTATTGCTCGCCGAATATCGCAAGGCGCCTGAAGTGACGCGACGCCGTCTTTATCTGGAAGCAATGCAAGCCATCCTGCCTAACCTGCAAAAGAAAATAATTGTGGACGACAGCCTGAAAAATATTCTCCAGACGTTGCCGCTTCAGGGGCCCGGCGAATCGAGGAGCTCGCCATGAACGTGATCGACGTTACTCCGCGACCCGCTGCAGTATCGGCGATTGTGCGGTTTCTGCAGAGCCGGGTGATGACGATCCTCGGGATTCTTTTCATTCTGACTGCGTTTAAGTGGGGGACTCTGTTGTTTGTTGTTCACCAATATGAAACGGTGATCATCACGCGATTCGGCAAAATCGTTCGCACGATCACCGCGCCTGGGTTGAAGATGAAGCTGCCGATCATCGATAAGTTGCAGCGGTTCGACAAACGCATCCTGGCCTGGGACGGGCCGCCGACCGAGTGTCCAACCAAAGATAAGCTCTACATCATCGTCGATTGTTTTGCCAGGTGGCGGATCAGCGATCCGATGCTGTACTACAATCGGCTCAATGACGAACGGAGCGCGCTCTCGCGCTTGGACGATATTCTCGGCAGCGAAACCCGGACTGCAGTCGCCACACATGATTTGGTCGAAATTATTCGTGTAACGAAAGGGCGGAAACCTGTGCGCGACGAGGAGCTGGAGAAGACAGGTACCGTTCTGCCTACAACAATTCCAGATATCGAATATGGGCGCGGCGAAATCGAAAAACAGATTACCGAACGAACACGACAAAAGATCGCCGACTTCGGAATCGAGCTGCTCGATGAACGTTTCAAACGCAGCAAATACAACCCTGCGGTGGCAGAGAAAATCATCGAACGTATGTCCAGCGAACGACACCAAATCGCTGCGCGTTTTCGTTCCGAAGGGCGCGGAGAGGCGGCGAATATTAGCGGTCAAAAAGAAAGCGACGTCGCATCGATAAGTTCCAACGCCACAAAGAATGCGCTTGAAATTGAAGGCAAAGCCGACGCCGAAGCCGCGGGAATTTACGCGGCAGCGTTTGGTGCACCTGACGCGCAAGAATTTTATTCCTTTCTACGGAGCCTTGACGTAATGCGCGCCGCTTTTGAAAAGGAAACGACGGCGGTCCTCTCGACCAACAGCGATCTCGGTCGAATGCTGAAATCAATGGCCGCAGCCGTGGCTCCGGCAAATCCGCGTTAGTTGGCCGGCTCAGTCCGTCGTTAGCTAGCTTGCGCAGGCGCAATGCCCGCCGCCCTTGCTCCTGCGTAAATCATCGGCAGATTGAAATCCCAACTTTTCAATGAAGACAACGCTTGCTCATCAACTTGCTGATTACGCGTGTGCGCTGCGGTTTGAGGCTCTTTCGAAGGACGTCGTGCATGAAGTGAAACGGCGCGTGATCGATTCGTTAGGCTGCGCACTCGGCGCGTGGAAGGAAGAACCGTTTGTGATCGCGCGAAAGGTGGCCGCAGATTTCTCGGCGAAACACGGCTCTACAATCTTTGGCACCGACCATAAGGCGCCGCCGGACTGGGCGGCATTCGCTAATGGCTGTGGCATTCGCTATTTCGATTTCAATGATACGTATCTTTCGAAAGAGCCGGCGCATCCCAGCGACAACATTTCGGCCGCGCTTGCCGTCTCGGAAAGCGTGGGTGCTGATGGACGCGAATTGATCACGGCCATCGCGCTTGCATACGAAGTGCAATGCCGGTTATGCGATGCAGCGAGCATTCGCTCTCGCGGATGGGATCACGTGACTTACGGAACGTTCTCAACTGCGCTGGCGTCCGCGAAGTTGATGAAACTTAATTCGGCAAACACTCGGCACGCAGTGAATATTGCCGGTGTAGCCGGCGCGGCCATGCGCCAGGCTCGAGCAGGTGAGCTTTCGCATTGGAAAGGCGTAGCGTTCGCCACCGCGGCTCGCCACGGCGTCTTCTCCGCGTTGCTGGCCCGCGAAGGGATGACCGGGCCTGCGCCGATCTTCGAAGGTGAAATGGGATTCGAGAAACAACTTGGCGTGTCGCTCGGCAACGTGGGCGAGAAATTCCGCGGATCGCCTTCAATGATCCTGAAGACGAGCATCAAGTATTGGCCGGCGGAATACCACAGCCAGAGTGCGATTGAAGCGGCACTTTTTTTGCGGACTCAGGTTGACGACCTCTCAAAAATCAAAGGTGTTCTGATCGAAAGCCATGACGCTTCGGTGGATATTATCGGGAGCGAACCTGAAAAATGGAAACCGAAGACGCGCGAAACCGCGGACCACAGTCTGCCTTACATCACCTCCATTGCACTGATTGATGGCGAAATTACCGATCGCCAATTCGAGCCGGAGCGATTCAAAGATCCCAAGGTTTGGAAATTTCTGGAAAACGTGAAAGTCGAGCGGAACGCAGAATTAAGTGCGATGTATCCGGATGCGGTCGGCAACATTGTGCATGTCGATCTTGCCGATGGCCGGCGTTTAACCAAGCGCGTCGATTATCCGCTGGGCAATGCGAAAAATCGGCTCAAAGATTCGGCAGTCGAGGGAAAATTCCTGGCGCTGGTCGAGCGCATCATTGGAGAGAATCGAGCGAAAAAGCTTATCGAGCTTGTTTGGAAATTGGATGAAGCCAAAGACGTGGGTGAACTGGTGCAGGCGCTTCACGTTCCGGAGAAGAAATAATTAGCGGTATCTCGACTTCGCTCATGACAAAGAAAACCAAGCCAGCGCAACTGCGTGAGCTTATCGCGCAAGGCGCGATCATGATGCCGGGTGTACCAAACGCATCGATGGCCCGTCAGGTGGAGCGCATCGGGTTCGAGGCGGTTTATGTGAGCGGGGCGGGAATGGCGAACGCCACAGCTGGCGTTCCCGATATCGGTCTGCTGACGCAAACGGAAGTAGCCCAGCTAGCGGGGTATATAGCGAGGGCGGTGAAGATACCGGCAATCGTCGATGCCGATACCGGATTTGGCGGGTCGGAAAATGTCGCCCGCACGATCCGCGAGCTTGAAGCAGCAGGCCTGGCCGGTTGTCATATCGAGGACCAGGAATTTCCCAAGCGCTGCGGACATCTTTCAGGAAAATCGCTGATCGATATCGACCAAATGGCGGAAAGAATCAAAGCGGCTGTAGTTGCGCGACGTGACACCGATTTCATGATCATCGCGCGCACGGACGCGCGCGGTGTCGAGGATTTCGATCGAGCACTTACCCGGGCTCAGCGGTACGTTGAATCGGGCGCGGACGCTATTTTTCCCGAAGCATTGCAAGGGGAGCAAGAGTTCCGCGATTTTGCCAGCAAAATCGATGTGCCGTTGCTGGCTAACATGACCGAGTTTGGCAAGAGTCCACTGCTCGCCTTTAAAGATCTGGCGGAAATCGGTTATCGGATGGTGATATTTCCACAAAGCGCCTTCCGTGTGTCGATGAAAGCGACCGAGGAGTTTCTGCGTGCCCTCAAAGAAAGTGGGACCCAAAAGGAATGGCTTGATCAGATGCAAACGCGCCAGGAACTTTATGAACTGCTCGGTTACGATCCAACTGCACAGAAATGGCTGGGCTGAGCGACTGACGATTTGTCGGCGCGCGTATCGTAGTTACAATCAGCGAACAACATGGGTACTGAAACAAAACCACAATACAGCCCGGGGTTAGCCGGGGTAATCGCTGGTGAAACGGCGATCTGCTGGGTCGATCCTGCTGCCGGTTTGATGTATCGGGGCTACGACATTCACGGAATGGCCGAGAAGGCTACTTTTGAAGAGGTTGCTTATCTTCTGCTTAATGGAGAGTTGCCTAATGCGAAGCAACTGAAGGACTTCACACAACAAATCGCCAGCGAACGTGCGCTGCCGGAGCCGGTAATGGAAATGTTGCGGCTTCTGCCGGGCGCTACGCATCCGATGGATATGCTGCGCACCGGCGTTTCAATGTTGGGCGCTTTCGACAAGGACCTGAACGATTACTCGCACGACGCCAACGTTCGGAAATCAATTCGCCTGATCGCGCGTGTTTCCACTTTGATCACCGACGGCTGGCGCATCTCGCATAGCGAACAGCCGTTTCCTGAGAAACCGGAACTCACGCAGGCAGCGAATTTTTTCTACAAGTTTAACGGGAAGATTCCCGAGCAATGGCAGACGAGGATGCTCGACACAATTTTCAATCTCTACGCCGACCACGAATATAATGCGTCCACATTTGCGGCGCGCGTGACCTCCTCTACGCTGGCGGACATTTATGCTGCGGTGACTTCGGCGGTTGCGACTTTGAAAGGTCCATTGCACGGCGGCGCGAATGAGGAATCGATGAAGATGCTCGAGGAAATCGGCACACCGGATCGTGCCGAGGCATGGTTGATGCAAAAACTGGGAACGAAAGGCAAGATCATGGGGTTCGGTCACCGCGTTTACAAAAAGGGAGATTCCCGAGTGCCGGCGATGCGGGAAATCGCGCGGGATCTTGGTAAGCGAACCGGGAAGGAGAATTGGGTTCCGATTTGCGAGAAGTTGGAAGAGGTGATGGAGCGTGAGAAACAACTTTG
>DATARG010000133.1:0-3269 GCA_036264275.1 Candidatus Udaeobacter sp.
ATTGTGAGGCTCAATCGGTCTCCGAGTCTTGCATCCACGACGGCGCCGAACAGAATTTGTGTCTGATCGTTAACGTGACGCCCGAGCTCTTGCATCAGGATTTCGACCTCGGAGAGCGTCATGCCCGGCCCGCCAGCTACCTGGACCAGCACGTTTGTTGCGTCTGCCAACATTCGCCCCCGATCCATCAACGGATTTTTCAACGCCTGAGTGAGCGCGTCATGCGCGCGGTTGTCCGAATCGGATTCGCCGTAAGCAAATAAGCAACGGCTGTTGCGTGTGCGCAAAGCGGTCAGCAAGTCATCGAAGCCGATTCGAACGAGTCCCGGCCGCTGAATAAGGTTCACAATGGATCGCACGCTTTGGCTGATGGTCATGTCCGCCATCGCAAACGCCTGATGAATTCCCGCCTGAGGGGGAGTCAGATCTCCCATCAGATCATTCTCAAAACAGACTACCGCATGGGCGAACTCACTGAGCCGCGCGAGCGCCTCGCGCGCTTGCGAATTACGTCGTTTGCCTTCGAATCCAAATGGAAGAGTCACAAAAGCAATAACGAGCGCGCCGGATTCACGGGCCGCCTCTGCAATGTACGGCGTGGCACCTGACCCCGTGCCCCCACCGAGCCCTGCGCAAATGAAAATCACGCGGGAATCGGTCAGAGCTTCGCGAATTTCGTCGGCCGATTCCAAGGCTGCTTGGTAACCGACATCGGGGTCGCCACCTGCACCCAAACCACGCGACACGCTACGCCCCAACTGCACTTTGCGCGTGGCTACTGAACCCGTCAGTGAGTGCACATCGGTATTGATAGCGACCACATCAGCTCTCTCCAATCCGTCAAGCACGATGCGGTCAAGCGCGTTCAAACCGGCTCCGCCTACGCTGACGATTTTGATTGGAATAAACTCTGCCAGGCGTTCCGGAAGACTGTAGTTTTTATTTAGCTGAATCATGTTTTAATCCCCAATTTTCAAGTTTCGACATCTAGAGAACTCGGAAGAAGACACCACGCGGCCAACTCCATGCTGTCATGTTGAGCGAAGCAAAACATCTCTGGATGTCGCGCTCGCCGTCCGAAAAAAACCAGAGATCCTTCGCTTCGCTCAGGATGACAATTGTGTGCTTTCCCTTCATCGTTTTCCGCTGAAAAGTCTTCCAAAAATCCGGCTAAATCCTCGAGCCGGCCTGTCGGTGTGCATCACTTGCGCGAATTTGACCAGGCCAATGGCGGTAGAGAACTGGGGATTTTCCACTGCCGATGTCACACCCCATGCGGCCTGCGCGTGCGTCAGGTTGGCCGGTATCTCGAAAATGTCCGCTGCTAGATGATCAATTCCCCTCAGAAGGCTGCAACCGCCGGTGATGAAAATGCCGGCGCCGAGATACCCGAGGTAAGATTCCTCCTCGAGTCTTCGCTTGAGTAGCTCAAACGCTTCGCGCAGGCGCAGATGAACGATCGTGTTCAGCGTTTCGCGCTCCACCTCTTTCCCCGCAAAACCAGAATCGTCCTTGAGCAGAATCATTTCGCCAGGCAGGCAATTTCCCAGAACGCAGCTGCTCTCTTCGGTTTTCAATTTCTCGGCGCGCGCCATCGGGATACGCAATCCCATGGAGATGTCATTTGTGATGTGGTCGCCGCCCACGGCCAGGCAACCGCTTTGTCGCACCGCGCCCTCAGAGTACAACACGTAATCAGTCGTCCCTCCGCCCATGTCGACCACCAGCGCACCGAGATCCTTTTCATGCTGCGTCAACACGACCTGCGCCGAAGCCAGGCCGCTAAAAACTACGTCCTCCACATCCAACGGCAGTTCTTTTACACATCGAATGGTGTTTTGAATTCGTGTGCGCACGCCGTGAATGATATGAAAATCGGCTTCCAGCTTCTGCCCGAGCATCCCGACCGGGTTGAGCACGCCCTGCTGTCCGTCGACCTGATAATGTTGAATGACAGAATGCAGGAACGCGTTTTGTGCGGGGATGCTCACCTCGCGCGCATTAATTTTTACATCCTCCACATCCTGTTCATCAATTTCATCCCGATCTTCCGGCAGCATCACACATCCGCGATTGTTAAAGCTGTGCAGGTGTGATCCGGCGACAGCGACATAAACACTCTTGATCATCACGTCGCTTTTCTGTTCTGCATCGACAACGGCTTCGTGCACACATTTCATTGCCGTCTCAAAATCAACAATCTCGCCCTTGCGGACGCCTCGCGATGGCGCCTGGCCTACGCCTAAAATTTTGAGCGTGCCATCGGGTCGGCTCTCTCCGACGACCACGCAGATCTTGGAGGTCCCAATCTCGAGACCGACCATCAAATTATTGTTCGCCATTTTCTACTCGGTTTTCTTTTGTGGGTTACGAATTGCTTTTGGAAGAGCCGTAGCAGTGCGCGATTTCGACGTTGAGGCTCCAGTTTGGTGTGCGCCCGATTCCTGGTGACCTCGACTTTCCGACGCGTGCACTGGGATTGCCTTCATGATCCGCTGCTCGACGGCTGGCTCTAGCGTGTCGTTGATTACATCCGCGGCCGGACTGGTAAACGTCACGGGAATGTTTCGTTGCACGACCAGGTTCAAATTTTCCAGCTCCTGTTTGGTGTTATCGCAGTAATCAAGGAACACTTGCAGCCGCCGCAGTTGCTCTTCGAGGTCCGTTAAACCAAACATGACGCGACTGTGATTTTTGTCGGTGACCAGCAGGCAATAGTTTTTCGAAATATCGATTTCTCGAATCTGAAACCGAGTTTGCAGAAAGCTGCTCTCGGTGAGACGCAGCAACTCGAGCGCTGTCTTTGCTTCGGGCGATTCGAGCGTTTTTCCCGCTTCGAGCGATTCGCCCGAGTGTCCTACGATCAGCGGCAGTCCAAGATATTCAGGTAACAATTTCTTTTGCTTCATCAAAACGCCCCGGGCGCCCACTAAAAAGACTGCGTCCGACTCAAATGGATCATTGATTTCCATTTCGCTGGTGATCCAGGCGACTGGCTTTCGTTCCACGATGTGAATATCGATTTCGCTAGGCAATTTTCGCACGACCTCGACTTCATCGGCTTGAGGGAGCTGCTGTATGCGATCGTGCACGCGTGCCAGATTCACGCTGAAGATGTTTGTGCCCTCATGCAGATCGGCTTCCTTTAGCACCTGCTCCCGTTGTAGAGTGCCGTCGGTCTGCAATTCGATTGTTTTGACTTGGTACTCCGGATTCTGGAAGAAAAGTCGTTTCGCACCTTCGCGTGCACCTATGTAAGCAGCTCCACA
>DATARG010000169.1:0-10869 GCA_036264275.1 Candidatus Udaeobacter sp.
AATCGGCCTGCAGCGGCCCAGATTCGCCTTAAAGAACAGAGGTTGGCATCGCTATTGCTCTAAAAGAGGCGAAAACCAACCTAACTCTATGCTCTTAGAAAAAACCTTACACATGAGCCAGCCGGTGGCCGAGTGCAAAGCGCGTCTGGCCAGTATTCAATCTTATCGACGCCAGTTCCTAATGGTGACACGGGCGACCGTCACGTCATCCAAGACGGTCGATTTTAGCTTTCGCGGACCCTTCGGTTTCGAGGCACACACCGTTCTGTTGTCGGCGGACGGCGATTCGCCAAACCAATATGCGTTCGAGTCCGTAGGCGGAAACATTTCCCTCACGGGGATTGTTGATTTCGCTGAGATCCGGTCGCACTGCACCGAGGTCACGCTCGCGGTCCACTACGAAATCAAAAACAGACTTTTCGCCTGGCTGGATCGCCGTCTGCATTTTGTGGACAGCTTTGTGAACGCCGAGCTGCGCAGCATCCGCGCGCACTTCGAGGGGATCAGGTCGAGCTATTTGGAACGTCCGCGGGTCCTGCCCGTGCTCCAGACGGCCCACGCGTGACGATGCGGGGCGTTCCTTATTGAAGAAGCCGTTCGTGAACCGAGAATTTGGGTCACCCGGGTTAGCTACCCTATTCGCACTGCACGTTTGCGGTCGAGGCGGAGGATCTGGCCCGGGTGAAGGGTGATTTTCGCCTTGGGATCGCGAATTTTGGTTCCATCAATTTCCACGCTTCCCTGCTTGATCAGCCGCGAGACTTCGCTATGCGATTTTTCTGACTGGAACACTTTCTGATAAACGTCCGACACGACAGTGACCGCTGTGAGGTCGTCTTCAGTCAGTGAAAACGCTGGCAGATCGGCGTTCTTCAAATCGCGCTTACTGAAGCGCATGTTCCACTCATCGAGCGTTCTTTTGGCTGCATCCGCCGAGTGGTAAGTCTGCACGATTTCGAACGCGAGTTGCTTCTTGGACTCTAGCGGATGCATGCCTTTGGGCGCTGCGCGTCGTAGGAGCAACTCGTAATATCGCGCCATTAACTCATCCGAGATACTCAACAGTTTGCCAAACTGATCTGCGGCTGGTTCACTGACGCCAACGAAATTTCCTAAGCTCTTGCTCATTTTTTTGACGCCATCCAGCCCTTCGAGAAGGGGCATTGTCAGTACAACCTGCTGCGGCTGGTGCTCTTCTTTCTGAAAATCGCGTCCGACCAGGATATTAAAAAGTTGATCAGTCCCGCCAAGTTCCACATCCGCTCGGACCATGACTGAATCCCATCCCTGCATAATAGGGTATTGAATTTCGTGCGCGTGAATTGGCTGCTGATTGTCGATGCGCGCGCGGAAGTCTTCGCGCTGTAGCATTTGTTGCAGCGTTACTCGGCTATTGAGCCGAATGACGTCTTCAAACGACATAGCACGGAACCAATCGCCGTTGCAAACCGTCTCTGTGCGCTCGGGATCAAGAATTTTAAACGCCTGCTCACGATAAGTCTCCGCGTTTGTGATCACTTCCTTATGCGTCAGGTGCGGCCGCGTAATGGATCGGCCGCTCGGGTCGCCAATCATTCCGGTAAAATCGCCGATGATGAGAATCGCCTGATGCCCGAGATCCTGAAACTGTCTCAATTTTCGCAATACAATCGTGTGTCCAAGGTGAATATCCGATGTCGTCGGATCAACCCCAAGCTTGACACGCAACGGCCGGCCCAGCGCAAGCTTCTCGCGCAGTTCGCTCTCGTTGATGATCTGCGCCGCGCCTTGTTTTAATAATTCAAGAGCTTGGTCCGGTTCCATGATCCCATCGCAGGATAGCGCACCCGCCTCGACCGGACGAGCGCTACTTGTTTTTGTTTAACAGCTCGCGCACCTGTTCGATCGTGAGCGGCTCGTTATGTCTGTTGAGCGACTTCTGACTTTTGCCTTCGTCCAGAAACGGCCGGTTACCTGCATATGCACGAGAGGCGACCTTCTTCCCGGACTGAGGTGCGTCACTCACGCGGGCGGTCTGAGTTGCATAGGTAGCCTTGGAATTTGCAAGCGTTTGCTGTGACGAAACCTGGTAAGCGGTGTGTCCGCCTCGATAGGTCTGAGAATAAAATTGCGCTGTGGAGAAATCTCTTGTTCCACCAAAAGTTTTCGTGTGCGGCTTCTGGTGAACATAAAACGTCCCGATGTTCGCGCGTTTGTTGATGGACGCCGAACCGTCTCCAGTAAATTTTTTGTTCTGCGCATCGTTCTGTAGAGTCATGTCCGGCTTGAGAAGCCGATCGACCAGTTTTTTTTCCTGGTCCTGAGCGTGCACGCAGCACAAACCAACTGTTAACAATGTCCAGACTGCAAACGATGTCCGCACGACGCGAGGCTGCCGGAATGAGGGTTCGTTTGTAAAGCAAATTCCCTTTTTGATGACTGCCGCGTCCGGTTGCCGGAGCGGAAAGGGTTTTCATTGTTTTCGTCGACAGGGCAGCAGAGAATCCACGTATGGCTGAACACGTTTACAAGAAAATTGAGATCATTGGCTCCTCGCCAAATGGAATGGAGGAGGCAGTCCACAATGCCCTGTCGCGCGCCAGTAAGACCATCCGCAACATGCGGTGGTTCGAGGTGACCGAGACCCGAGGATATATCGATGAAGGCAAAATCGCCCACTGGCAGGTGACGTTAAAGATCGGGTTTACGCTGGATGAATAACGTTCGCCCGCGTCGCTTGCGTCCTCAGCGATTCAACTGCTTCAATTCTAGCGCTGCGAAGCTTCCCGTTCCTGCGCCGATCGGTATAATTTGGCGGCGCCGTAAATCAAGATCGCTGGTTTTAATGCCATAAACAGCAAGCGAAGAAATCCGGCAAGCACTCGACCCAACGGCAAACGATTCAACACATATCCAGCCGCAAAAGCATAGAAGAGAGACTGTGTCGGCTTTTCTCGCACGTATTCACCGGTTTCATTGACCACCGTCTCGACTCGGTCTTTCACCCATTGCATTCCGCGTTCGGGAAACTCAGCAACCATTTCAGGAGATAACTGATCCATGACGCTTAATGATTCGCATTTTGAACCCGTCTTGCGCGCATCGAACATCACCGCAACGCAAGCCAAACCGAGCTCGAGCCGATGCGCGGTGGAAAATCTTGGAGCGGCAGCGGCCGATGAAATGCCGCAGATCGACGCATTTCTTTCAGGCAATAGCGCGCCATCACCTCCAGCGCGCGCACGCTTAATGCAGAACAATTCGTCGAGACCAGAACGTGGGCGTCGCGCTCCGCCACTGCAAGACCGCTGACGAGCAGGTCCTTGAAATCGTATTGGACCTTAAATGTTTTTCCTTCCGGAGAACGCGAAAAAGTCGGCGGGTCTAGGATGATAGCGTCGAATTTTTCGCCTCTGTGGACGAGGCGTGGCAGGACGGATCGGACGTCGTCCGCGATAAAGCGATGATGCGTCGTTGACAGGTCGTTCAGCGCGAAATTCTCGCGTCCACGGGCGAGATACTTTTTAGAGACGTCGATGTTTAACGTGCTCGCTCCGCTACATGCCGCGTACACGGAAAAGGAACAAGTATAAGCAAAGCAATTCAGTAGTCGCTTCGGCGCGATATGACGCACAAACCGACGATTCTCCCGCTGGTCCAAAAACAGACCCGGCGAATAGCCTGTGCCGAAATCTATGCCGAATTTCAGATGCCGTTCGATAGCGACGCTCTGTAAACTCTGGCCGGGATCGCCAACGACCAGGCTCGGTGGCTCGCGACGTTCGTTTTTTGCTGGAACGAATCGCGCAAACACACGTTGTATAGGAAAGCCGACCCAATCGGCCCAGGTTTGGAGATCTTGCAGTAGGCGTTCGCGGGCCAAAGTTCTTTTGAAAGAGATCAGGACATCGCTGCCGAAGCGCTCGACCCAGCCATCTTCAGTTGTGCAAAGGCGGTGCGCGTCAGTACCCTCTGACTGGAAATCGCGGAGCAGACCTGGATCGATCCATTCAGTATTCATTTGTTTCTGCGCTCCAACGGGATAGTTCGAAATTAGTATAGCGAAACGGATGGGTTGCCGGGAGACGCGGCATTGCTACACTGGCGCCATCACTTGCGTCCCCGTCGGGCCAGCGGGCTTCGTGGTGGCGTCGTAACTATGCAACAGGTTACCGTTCGTGTTCCCGCGAGCACTTCCAATCTGGGTCCCGGATACGATTGTCTGGGAGTTGCGCTCCGTCTCCATAACAGCGTCACCGTCGTTCGCGGAAAAATGCCTCGATGTTCTCATCCACGAATCGTGTCTGACGCGGCAGAACGATTTTTCAAGCAGACGCGGCGCCGTGCGTTCTCTTTTTCGTGTTCAGTTGTGGAACAAATCCCGCGGTGTCGCGGCCTGGGCAGCAGCGCAACGGTTCGCCTTGGCGTCCTGATTGGGCTGAACCGGCTGAGTGGCGAACCATTAGATCGACTCAGGCTATTTGGATTATGCGCCGAATTGGAAGGACATCCTGATAACGCTGCACCGGCCAGCTTTGGCGGCTTCACTGTGGTGCAGAGTAGCAGGGGCGCTGTGTTTGCCCAAGGCAAACGGCATGCAAGCGCCACTGTTCAGCGCTTCGACGTGGCGTCGCGTTTATATTTTGTTCTCCTCGTTCCCGACTTCGAAGTCGAAACCGCACGAGCGCGTAGGATTTTGCCGTCCAAAATTTTGCGCGTTGCTGCGGTAGAAAACTGTGCGAACGCATGTGCAATTACCGCGGCGTTTGCATCGCGGAATTACAAAAAAATGCATGGCACTTTTTCCGATAACCTTCATCAGCCATTTCGCGCGAAATTGAGTCACTTTCTTCCGCGTGTGATTAAGGCGGCTGAGGGGGCCGCCGCGCTCGGCGCGTTTCTTAGCGGGAGCGGATCCGCGATAGCAGCTATTACACTCGAAGCGCCTGAGAAAATCGCAGCCGCCATGGCGCGCGCTGCGGCCGCGCCCGTCCAGACAATTATCACACACGCTGACAATCGCGGGGCGGAGGTCTTGCGAGTGCGCAAACGGCGGTTAGCAATCCTCCATCAAGATGGGCCGCCGGCTTGAACAGCTAGAAGAATTCGGGATCGACGTCGTCCTTGAACGACGTCATGGCGTTCGCGCTTCAATCCTGCGCGGAGTCCTTTACGGACTCTCGTTCGTCTACGACCGGCTTGTTCAACTCCGGCTGTACTTCTATCGCAAAAGAGTTTTCCGAGAACGTACGCTTGGATGTCTCGTGATCAGCATCGGCAACCTTACCGTCGGCGGAACCGGTAAAACGCCGATTGTTGAGAAGTTTGCCCGCGCTTTGCAGGCCGGAGGGCGGCGAGTGGCGATTCTCAGTCGCGGTTACAAGAGCGTCCCGCGTAAGCGAGGGTGGCGCAGCTGGTTCCGCGGAGATTCCGAGCCTCCGCGAATCGTTTCTGATGGAAAATCTCTACTGCTTGATTCCATAACCGCCGGCGACGAGCCGTACATGCTCGCCCATAACTTGAAGGATGTAATTGTGCTGGTGGACAAAGACCGGGTGAAAAGCGGTCGGTTCGCCGTCGATAAATGGCAGGTCGACACCCTGCTGCTCGACGACGGATTTCAATATCTCCATTTAAAGCATCGGCTGGACATGGTGCTCGTGGATCGACAGGCCCCTTTTGGAAACGAGTTTTTGCTGCCCCGCGGCACTTTGCGTGAGAGGCCACGCAATCTTCGCCGCGCCAGCTACATCTTTATTACCAAGAATACCGGCGACCCAAATTTCGAGTTGATGCGACGCATCCGCCGTTACAATCGCACCGCGGAAGTTATCGAATGCGCACACAAACCGCTTTACCTGCAGAATGTGTTTACGGGAGAACAATTGCCGCTTGAGGCCCTGCGCGACGCGTTCATCGGTTCGCTGTGCGCGATTGCTGCCCCTGAAAGTTTTGAGAATGCGCTTACGAAACTTGGCGTGCACGTCGATCTGGCGAAACGCTACATCGATCACCATTACTACACGGAGGCGGAACTGATCAGTTTCATCAATCGTTGTATTCGTCGTGACCTCGCGATGATCGTCACCACTGAAAAAGACTCGGTGCGCATGCCACGTCTGCCCGAAGCGGATCTAAAAGTGCCGATTTATTTTCTGCGGGTGGAAATCGACATTTTGAGCGGGCACGAAAGTTGGGAGCATTGCGTCACCCGAATTTGCAAACCCAAACCGGTTCTGCCGCCCGAGCGCTTCTTCGCTTGATCAACGTCTGCAGCCCGAGCACAAAGGGTCACCAAGGTAAGAGAAAACTAGAACCTTTGCGTTGTTTGGGGACGTTGTGCGAAATTAGATTGATGTCCAAGAAAGCGGAACTCATCGTCGACGATCGGAAGCTTCAGGTATCAAACCTGGACAAGGTTCTTTATCCGAAGGCGGGTTTCACAAAAGCGCAGGTGATCGATTACTACATCCGTATCGCGCCGGTACTTTTGCCACACTTGAGGGACCGCCCACTCACAATGAAGCGCTACCCAGATGGAGTTGAGGGTGAGTTTTTCTATGAGAAGAACTGCCCCGTGCATCGGCCGAAATGGGTACAGACGGCAAAGGTGTGGAGCGAGGGCAACCGACGGATCATGCATTATTGTCTCGCCAACGATCTGCCGACGCTTGTCTGGGCAGCTAACCTTGCCGATCTCGAGTTGCACACATCGCTGTCGCGCAAAAACAACATCGAACGCCCGACGATGATGGTGTTCGATCTGGACCCTGGCGCTCCAGCCGACATCGTTCAATGTTGCCAGGTTGGAATCTGGCTGCGTGAGCTGCTGGATGGAATGAAATTGAAAGCGTTCGCAAAAACAAGCGGTTCAAAAGGTCTGCAAGTTTACGTGCCTTTGAACACGGCGGTGACTTACGATCAGACCAAAGGTTTGTCGCGCTCGTTAGCTCAAAGTTTGGAGCGTGATCATCCTGATCGTGTCACGTCGAACATGTCCAAAGCCGTACGCAAAGGAAAAGTGTTCGTCGATTGGAGCCAAAACGACGAACACAAAACCACGATTTGCGTCTATTCACTCCGCGCAAAAGAGCAACCCACGGTTTCAACTCCGGTCACTTGGAACGAGGTGGAGATTTGTTTGAAAAAGAAGAAAGCTGAGCTGTTAAAATTTCGTTCCGACCAAACACTCGCGCGCGTGGAGAAACAGGGCGACCTGTTCGAGCCAATCGAGGAACTTAAACAAAAGCTGCCGAAGAAATGGGACGTATGACCGAATCGGCTGCTAAAAGAATCAATGACGCATGAACAATCACTTATGGTTTGATACGATTGGATGGATGGGAGCGGCTGCTTTGCTCGTGGCATATGCCATGGTCTCCTCCGGAAAATGGGAGGGGCATTCCTCTGTGTTTCAGCTTCTAAATGTCGGGGGCAGTGCGCTCCTGGCTGCGAACACAATTTTTTATGGAGCGTATCCCTCCACTTTTGTGAACATCATTTGGGCGGCCATTGCCATTTTCACAATCGCCACCAGGAAGCGAGCTTCGTCTCGTTAATGTAACCGATACAGGGATTCCAAAATGCGAAAAATCAACCTGAAACATGTTCCCGAGCAGGAACGAAAATCGCCGAAGGGAAAGTTTGGCCGGATTAGCAAGAACATTTCGGTTGCGCTTGGGCGTCAGCCGGAATCGCTTGATCTGTCAAAGCGCCATCCGTTTGATCTTGCGCTAGTACGGATACCGAAGGGCAAATTTCTTTGCCCTTATCACGCGCACGCTGCGGAATCGGAACTTTATCTGGTCGTTTCCGGCCGCGGCAATGTGCGTGATGAGACTGGAGTAACCGAAGTTGGACCAGGGGACGCTTTCCTGTTCCAGCCTGGCGAGGCGCATCAGCTTAGCAATGCGGGCGATGAGGATTTCGTTTATTACGTGATTGCCGATAACCCGCGCAGCGGCGGCGCAACAGGCGATTCTTGTTACTATCCCGACAGCGGTAAATGGGCCGTCACTAAAAACGCGTCAGAAGAATTGATTGTCAAAGGAGCGGAGGCCGATTATTTCGATGGCGAAGAATGACTTTAGGTTGGGGCGGTTCACGGAACCGCCTGCTGGCGATTGAGATCAATCGCCGCTGCCTCAAAATCGCGATATGCGGAAAGTTAATCTCAACCAAATCAAGGAAGATCCGTGGCGATCGCCGGGCGGAAAATACGCCGCTTGTTTCAAAGGAATTTCTGAAGCGCTAGGACGCGAGCCTACTTCGCTCGATTTATCCAAGCGCCATCCGTTCGACTTGGAATGGACGCGAGTTCCACCAGGAAAATGCAATTTTCCCTACCACGCGCACTCGGCCCAATGGGAATTGTATTTGGTGATTTCCGGAAAAGGCACTGTGCGCCACAAGGATGGCAGAACCGAAGTTGTGCCGGGCGACGCGTTCATCTTCGGCCCAGACGAACCGCATCAACTGATCAACTCTGATGCTGAAGACTTAACTTACTATGTCATCGCCGATAACCCGATCGGCGAATCAGGTTATTATCCAGATAGCGGTAAGTGGAAGATGAATAAGTCATCAGCCGCCGATCGCGTCGTCATCAAAGGGCACGAGACCGATTATTTCGACGGCGAAGAATGAATCAGGAAAGCAGACACTCAGGAAATTGAATTTGGAGCAGAGCCTCCGCCGTTGATTCACGCTTATGACTGCGAAAACATCCGGTGAAGAGTTTCCATACAAAACGTACCTGAACATTTTGCACGGTCCGCTCGAGCTGATTGACGTGCAGAAGCTCGCTGATGCCTGCACCGAGAAATGGTACAACCAGACGCTGTGCAAGGTAAACGATTCAGTCGTGAGAATGGCGGTCGTTGAGGGCGAATATCACTGGCATGAACACAATGACATCGATGAATTCTTTTTCGTGCTTGATGGACGGCTTCTGATCGATCTCGAGAATCGCGTAATCGATCTCGCGCCGCGACAGGGCTTCGTTGTGCCGAGAGGCGTGTGTCATCGGACGCGCGCGCCTGAACGCACGGTGATCCTGATGGTCGAGAGTGCTGATATTGTTCCAACCGGCGACTGAGCTTCGATCGCGGGTGGCCGGCGGTCAGCATTGCCGCAGAGTGAAAGCATTCAAGATCATCTCAGGCGGTCAAACAGGCGTTGATCGCGCTGCGCTTGACGTTGCGCTCGAGCACGGGATTGAGTGCGGCGGATGGTGTCCGGCCGGCCGCCTGGATGAGCTTGGCAAAATTCCGGATCGCTATCCAATTCAGGAATTACCAGGCGGTGGTTTTATCGAGCGCACATTTCAGAATGTGAAACTCTCAGATGGAACTGTCATCATTTACACGGCAGAACTCCGCGGTGGCACGGAGCAAACAGTTCGCTTTTGTGTTGAAGTAAGGCGGCCGTACCAATTGATTGACGCGTCCAGGGTTGCGACTTCGGAGGCGGCGCAGCTGATCGCGGATTTTGTCCGCACGAACAGGATCGACATTCTGAACGTAGCCGGTCCGCGCCAAAGCGAATGGCGGGACGGATATGATTACGCTTTTCGCGTGTTGGATATTTTCCTAACGTCCTGTAGCCACCGCCCTGTTGGCGGTTAGAGAGAAAACGGCTCATAGGGCCGTCGCTACAACTTATTCGTAGCGGAGCGCTTTTACCGGATCGAGCCGCGCGGCGAAATACGCGGGGATTAGTGCCGCTAATGAACAGATTAAGAAGGCGCTAATACAGATGATCGCAACGTCGTGCGGAATGACTTCGGCTGGGATCGACGAAAATTGATAGACCTCGCGCGGGAAAATCTCGATGTGCAACGTCGATGCCAGCCAGCGACTAAACTCATTGCGGTAACGAATCAACGTCATTCCAAGGCCCAAGCCGGTGAGCGTTCCAAACAGTCCGACAACTGTCCCCTGACCAAGAAAGACCCAGACAATTTGCCCAATGTTCGCCCCGAGCGCCTTCACAATTCCGATTTCGTGCCGCTTTTGCACCGTTACGGTGATGAGCGTGCTCATGATCCCAAACGCCGCCACGATCACTATGAAGAATAAAAGGAAAAACATGACCGTGCGTTCGAGCCGCACCGCTTCGAAAAATTGGCGATTCATGTCGATCCAAGTTTGGGCGTATTGCGGTGGCTCGAGGAATTGCTGGATTTCCTGCTTCACGCGTTCAGCGCCATACGGGTTGTCGGTTTTCACTGTGATTCCGTGCAACGCATCTCTCAGATCGTATAGTTCTTGAGCGACGTAAACCGGTACGAGCAGAAATTCGGAATCGTGCAGGTAATGTCCGGTCTCAAAAATGCCGGTGACAGTCAGTTCTTTCGGCAGAATCACATCGCGTAATTCGTCGATCGCTTTTTTTTCTTCTTCACCCTTGGCGTTCTCGAGTTTTTTGATGCTGTCGAGAACCTGACCGAGATTTCCTGGCGAATAAATTGTCACCTTGTCGCCCACGCTAACGCCGAGCCTTTGCGCCAGTTCAATCCCGAGCACAGCTGATTCGCCTTCCAGATCGAGCTTGCCAAATTTGATGAACTTTTGAAGAGGAATGACTTTCTCTTCCTGCCCGGGATCAACGCCGCGAATCAACGGTGCGAGCCGCCGGTTGTGGTATTCCACAATTACCGGTCCTTGCACATAAGGAGCGGTAGCGACCACGCCCGGCGTCTTATCGATTTTCGCCTTGAGCGGGCGCCAATCTCGCAACACGTCCTCGGAAGTGACCAGAATGTGCGCGTCGAAATCGATGACTTTCTGGCGCAGCTCCCGATCGAATCCTGTCATGACCGCAATCACAAGAATCAGCACAGTCACACCGAGCATCACGCCAATGATCGAGATCAAGGTGATGATCGAG
>DATARG010000177.1:0-11392 GCA_036264275.1 Candidatus Udaeobacter sp.
AACGATAGAATCAGCCGATGCGGAAGCGGACGTCGCGGATGGTTTTGCTGCCGAAGCGTTGTTTTAGTTTTCGCAGGATTTCGGATTTTGAGATTTGTTCGAGCTCGTAATGTAATACGGGCTGGAGGACGCGGACATACAAAATCCCTTCGCGCAAGGCGACCGGTGTTGAGTGTGCTGCGATGAAGTCGCCTACGATTTTTGACCAGGCGTCGATCACTTCAGTTTCGCGCAGGCGCTCGCGTAAGCCGAGGCGTTGCATCAACCTTGGCATCAGCTCGGCTGGGGAGTGCCACCGATCGGCTTGCAGTTTTCGCTCGGGTGAACCGCGCCATTCGGCGATCACAGCGGCGCGGAGAGAAACGTTCATGGAGTCACGGAATGCTGGAGTTAGTAGAGTAACAGAGATTGGGATTAACCAGTTGACGGAGCCGGCGAGATTTGCGGCCGCTGGCCGCGCGTTGGCACACGCGCGGGCCCAAAGCTGCGCCATCTTTCGAGTGGCATCGAAGCGACGGCCATCAATGCGAGTTGGCTGATCATGAATCCGACCAGCCATGGAAACGCTTTTTGCATGAAGCCGTAGGAATGCAGGCCGACGCCGAGCATGTTCACGCCGAACCATGAGAAGCTGGTCACGATATTGCCGAACAGCGCCATGATCATGAGGCCGCGTTGCCGAATGAATCCGCCCCAGCGCGCGTGCAAAATGATCGCGCACCACAGGACGATCAGCACCGCGCCGTTTTCTTTCGGGTCCCAGCCCCAGAAACGGCCCCAAGATTGATCGGCCCAGATGCCGCCGAGCACTGTGCCAACGAAACTGAACAGGGTGGCGAAACAAACGACGCCGTAAGTCATGCGGGCGAGCGAATCCGCAGTTTGCTTTTTTAACGACGTTGTGAACACACCGCGCACAACGTAAATGATAGCCAACATACCCGCGAGAAACATCGCGGAGTAACCGGTTGTGATCGCGACGACGTGAGTCGCGAGCCAGATGTTGGTATCGAGCACCGCCTGCAACATTTCGAGCGTGTCGCCGCTTCCGGCGAGATGATGCGCGATGATTAACGTCACAAAACCAATCGCGCCCGCGCAAGCCGCACCAATCCCATCTTTGAAAATGCGTTCGAGTATCAGCGCGACAATGACTGCACCCCAACCAATGAAAATTGCTGACGAATACAAATTGGTTACGGGCGGCCGCTCTTGCAGATACATCCTCGAAAACAGACCGAACGAATGAATGGCTAGCGCTAGCAGTAAAATGTAAAAAGCTGAACGCCTTAGAACACTGCTCGATCCAAGCCACGACGCGCACGCCAGAAGAAACGCCAGCACGTAAAGCGTCATGCTTTGACTGAAGGGCTGAAGCCGATTGAACAAGAATTCGAACGAGGCGCGTTTCATCGCGTTCGGCTGTTCTTTGGCGAACCAATCGGTCATGAACTGCACATGCTGATTGAAGAGCGACCGATCGTTTCCGCGGTACGCGTCGCCTATGACTGCGTATTCCACTACGATCGGGTGAACTTCGCCGACGGCCACAGATCGGAGCAAACTGTTACCAACTGATTGCCATTCACCATTTGGCTCGAACGGTGGAACGGCAAGGACGTATGCCATCTCCGACAGATGTTCGTAACGCTGAATCATGTGAGCGACATCATCGAGTTTCGTCTTGTCGAAATTTTCGCCCATCGAGCGCTGCCGCGCTGCCGCAGCCGCCCCGGGAACGCTGCCCGCGAAACCCTGAAGTTCGGCAGTAAAATTCTCCACGTCCTCAGGTTGAATGCTGTTTTTCAACCGCTGATAAACTGAGAGACCGTTCCGCAGATTCAGGATCGCGCTTTGATAGGCAGAACGCTGGACCGCTTCAAGCTTGTCCGATTGCGCGGCCTGTTCATCGATCTGCTTCAAGAACGGCGACAACTCAGCGAAGCTAAAATATTTCCGATCGCTTTGTTGCCAGCCGAATAACCCGAGAACATCTGCGTTTTGCACGACGAAAACCGGGTATTGATCTGCAACAGGAGCATTGAACAACGCGTCGGTAAGCCATTGCATCGCGCTCAGTCGCCTTCCGCTTTCGAGGCGCACTTCCTGTTTTCCGTGAATGATCAAGAGCGAATTGCGCGCGACGGTATCCAGCGGCTTCACCCTGCCGCCAACGAGGACCGGAATTTCGCCAAACTTGCTGAGATCGAAATCGTCCTTCGCGCTCTTAGATGGCAACCAATTGGTTGCAATACAGACAGCAGCAACACCCAAGATGATCCAAGGTAAAAAACGCTTCATGCGATTGCCCTCCGCCGTTGCCGTGAAAATCCAACGAGATGAAAACCGAACTGCACTAGCAAGCCGGCAGCGACAATCACGCATGCCACGTAAGGCGCAATGAAGCTCGGGTTGTGCACCACCTGCAAAATCGTTGCCGAATCGTCTTTTTGAAATCCGGCCTGGTAAAAAGTTTCGCCGCGATAGCGCAGCGGATGATTCATGTAAATCAAGACGTTCCGGTTCTCAGAACGCTCGGGATCGATCAACGTTATTTTGCTTGCGAAGTTCTTCGGGATCTCGGTGCCGGCATATTTTTCGTGCGTAAACTTTTGCAATGTCACACTGTACGGCTTGTAATAGCGCGCCGGACGCAGCGTGATCATCCAGGTGCGGCCGTCGCACGCGAATGTCTGCGGCGCGCCGAGTGCATCCGAGACCAGCCATGTGCCTAACGAACCGCCGGTCTTCGGCAGAATCTCGATAGCCGCGCTTGGAACATCGCGCTCATCGACTGCGGTCGCGCGCAGCACAGGCTCGACTGCGATCATTGCACCCGGTCCTTGATTCGCGATCGGTTGCGCGCCTTCTCCTGCCTGACTCAACATTTTCAAACGTGAATTTTGGTAAAAATTTCTGATTACGATCCGGAACGGCAAACTCCAGTGATCTATCACTCGATTATGTCGCAGCACAGAATCGGGAATTGCGGTCACCTGATCGAGGTCGTCGCCGCTTGTGTCGATCACGGCGAGTTCCGTGTTCCGCATGTCCTCGGAATAATTTTTCACATCGCCACTTGCCAGCTGCATATGACTCTCCACTGCGAACAGATCGGTGAACAAACCCCCCGCCAGCATAATTATTAAGCCCGCGTGGGTAAGGTGAATTCCCAGTTTCCGCCAGTTCCATCTGAAACGTTTCAGGTGAGCGGCGATCAGATTGACCAGCAACACAGCTCCGATGAGATGGCCTCCGGGGAAAATCGGGATCTGAAATCCGCGCGCGTCCGGCGGCCACCACACAAACATGCTTTGGAAGTACCGTTGCTGTGCTTCATGAATTCCGAGATGGACCTGCGCCAACGTGCCGGCAAAGATCAGCGCCATCCCCGCCGCAAGACATACGATCGTCAGCTTCAGCGAGGTAAAGATGTCTACGAGTTTGCGCAGCATGTTTTCTAAAATCGAACGGATTCGATGAATTTCACGAAATTGGGTTTTTCTTTTTCCACTGCCGCATTTGGCCCGCTCACTTTGAAAAACCAGACGCGTCCATTGCGCCGTGTCCAGGCTGCAATGGTGCGCGTTTTGTCACCGGAAATGTCGGTCGTAGAAAACGTCGAGTCTGCGGTTTTCAGAGGCATGATTTGTGAGGACAGGCCGGTTGTATCGACAGGCGCGAGTCCCATCTGTCCACGCCATCGATTAATATTGTCGGCATCGCTTCCTCCATCCCCGGGGAACGTCACGATGGAGATGTCGAGCTTGCTACCGTCTTGTGCCGGCGCGCTGAAGCTGGCGTAACGCATCGAAGTGGGCGGCACTTCTGTCCAACCTTCGGGAGTTTTCCATTTGATTTGCGGCGCGCTCGTTGTCTGCGGTGGCTCTGCTGCGACTTGTGGCGGTCCGGTTTGAGTCCGTTCATTGCAGATTGCTGCGACCCATTTTATGAAATCGCCTTTTTGCGATTCCGCCAGATCTGCGTTGCCCCGCATCTTAAAAAACAGCGTCGCATCGCTGGTAGTCACCATCGCGGCGATGATCCTGCCGTCTCTCGCCGGATCGGCGTTGTCTGGTAGCCCGGCGAGATCGACAATTGCCACGTCGCCTAACGAAGTGTGCAATCGCTGCGCAGTTTCGCCGAGTTTTTGTTCCGTGATTGGCGGTTGGCCAAGTTGACCGAGCCAGCGGTTTACATTCTCCAGAACGTTCCCCGCGGCGGAACCCAGACTCACAAATGAGATGTCTGCTACCGCGCCGTTATCGCCTTTGGCCAGAAAACTTGCCTGACGCATTTGCGAGAGCGGCTGCGCTTCCCAATTTGAAGGGGTTGTTATCGCGGTTTGCGCCGCTGGGGCGAGACCGCCGGGCATCCGTGGTGCGGACGTATTTGTCGGTATCGCGTCTTGCTGCTGAGATGCGGTCTCTTCCAGCGGCGCCTTGGAAACGCGATAGACCTTAATCTCGGAGTTCTTGTCGCAACCCACGAGCAGCGCAGCAGACAAGCCGAGATAAAAAATAAAATGTTTCCTAATTCGCATGACCCAACAACCGGCCCCGATCCCTACGATCGTAATTCACTTCGATAAGAGAGGAAGAATAACTCAAGAAGCTTTGCGGGAAACGGGATTTCATTCTGGATCGAATGGTCAAAATAGGCAGGCGTCGGCTGCACCTCAGGGCAGTTGCGGTCCGCCGGTATGACACGTCGTGCAGGAGAATTCGGAGAACTCTGAATCAATGTGAAAAAACGTGTAGCCGTCGGCGTTCAATTTCTTGAGCTCTTCGCCGCTGCCCTGCGCCAGGATAAGGTGGCACGAGTTGCAATCACTCGCTGCGATTGCCTTACCATCGGCGGTCTTGTGATTGCCGTCATGACAACGAAAACAACCATTCCAATCTTTGTGTCCAATGTTGTTGGGATGTGTACGCCAGCCGGTCTTCATCTCTGGAAAAAAATTCTTGCGATAGATTGCCTGCGCTTCGGCGATGAGTGGATCGGCTTGTGACGGATTTGGATAGGCCGTGTGCAGCGAAGTGACGATCGCCTGTAGGGCTTCCGGCTTGGATGCATAAGGCTGCGTCAGTGCGCCAACAACTTTCGCCTTGGCGAATGGAATCTTGGGGTCGATTCGGCCGGCGGCCATTGCGATGTCCACGGCCTCGTTAGGCGGTATTACATTGTGAGCCGGCCGGCTGTGGCAATCCAGGCAATCCATGCGGTGAATCTCATGTTGCGGCGGCTCACCTTTGAAATCGTCTGTACGGTATTCGGTGATGTGGCCCTGAGTGTTAGTTACGCGCACCCACGGAATCGTTTCCGCGTCCTTATCAGTCGCGAGGTATTCGACCTTGTTAGCTATACTCATGTGCCAATGAATACCGCCCACCGGCCCGCGCGATGGTTCACCACCACCAACATTCAATAACAACCGCACCGCGAATGGTGTGTTCGCCTCATCTGAGAGGTAATGTTGATAAGTGCGATCGACCGTGCCGACGTAACGACTTGGCCAATGACATTCCAGGCAGATCTCCTGCTCGGGTCGCGTTTCGGCCGTGACGTAAATGGGACGATCGAAGTCGCCCAGCACGGTGTGATACAGTTGCTTTACACCATTGAGTTTGGTCTTGAAGTAAGCAGCCGCGCCGGGACCAACATGGCAATTTACACACGCCACCTGCGCGTGCGCGGTGTGCTGCGCCGCGACAAATTGCGGCTCCATTGGCATATGACAGCGCTTACCACAAAAATCGACCGACTCGGTGTATTGATAAGTTTCGTAGCTGCCAAGCGCAGTCAGAAAAAGAAAGCCAACGGCGCCGAGCGCAAACACCGCCAGGATTCGCCGGTCACGTTTCCGGGACAAATCGATCTGGAGAATGCGCTGCTTCTCTTCAATCTTCGCTGCACGACGCTCTTCACGTTTGTGCAGGATGACGCCCAAAACTGTGAGCGCGACCCCGAGGAGAAAGAAAAACGGTGCAACGACATACGCAAGGATCCCAATGTACGGATTCTTTGCGGGAGCGAACAAATCGATTGCGAATAGAAGGATAAAAGCGAACAGCGCTGCAACGCCCAGCACCATGCCAGCCCAACTGATCCAGTTCTGAAAATGACGACGGAAGGATCGGCGTTGTGTGGGATCGGTGGCCTCGGACATCGCGACACTTATCTACCCGCGCGTTGAAAAATCGAGCGAGTCTCGATTTTGAAAATAAAGATTCAACCCCAATCGACAGCGCAGACTCATGGCGATCCTGCGGTGCACACGCGCTTAGAATCTGATTTGCAGGCTCGAGAAAAGTGAGTGCGCCTGGTAATTGTTATGACCCCCGGAAGTCACGTCCCTGTAGTTAAAATAACCGTACTTCAGCATCAGGCGCGTGTTATTGCTTAGTTTGCGCGTTACAGTTGCTGAGACTGCATTCTCTGTCGCGCCCTCCCCGTATGGCACCGCGACCGCTGCGTTTTTTAAGTAATCGTTGGCGCAGTAGAAGTAGTAATCGGCATAAAAATCCGTTTTGTCGTCGATGATGTAGCCGATTCCGCTGGTAACGGTCCAGTAGTCGTTCCTAAAGTTTACGACGGTTGGCCCTGCGTTGGGCACCAGATCGATGTTATTAGCCGGCGTGTCCGTTTGGTTGAGCACGTAAGAGACGTTCGCCTGCAGGAAAAAGCGCGGGAGAGGATTCCAATTCAGCGATTCGCTGATCACGTGTTGTTTGATTTCGCCGGTCTGCAATTCAGCTAGGACTTCTTCCTGTGGAGCGACTTCCCACTGACCATCGATCGACGTATGCACAAAATCGTACCGCGTGACCAGAGCAAGCGTGCCCAAGCACGCAGGAATCTTTGGCCGGAACGTCACTCGAATATTGAAGTCATCGACATTCCAATCCTGATGAAGCAATCTCGGGAATATTCCGCTGAAAACGTCTTCATCATAGGTGGCGATCCTATGAAAGTACTGACCAGCGAAGTTTAATCTCATCGTCGGATACCAAGTCGCACCAACGGTATATTTTTGCCCCAACGCGTTGGTGTCTTTATCCAACGGGATTTCTTCATCGATGTTCTGAAACTCATTGACGTTGCCGAAGTCTTCTTCCCATTCGCCTTCGAAATAGAACAGCCAATCCTTGATACCTGTGTAACGCAGCTCCACCAGCTCGGCGAAAAGGTTGTTATCTGAGTTGCGCGCGCCTTCGGCTGGTATCGGCGGTCCGTAGTGGAATCCGCCAGCTGGATTCGACGGCGTGAACGGCGGTGTATTCGGGACAGGTTCTTCCGCAAGGAAGGTCGAATCGCTGTCGTTATTATCGTGGGTATATCGGAACCCTGACAAAACCGCGAGACTTTCAAACGGCATCCAAAAAAGATTGGCGTTGAAGACATTCTCTTTGATCTGAGCAGTCCCGGCTAAATCGATGAAAGAATGGTCGCGGTTACCGAGTGTCGGCACTGGTTCTCCAAATGCCTCGTCCCAATGCGTTCCGAAGATTCGCGAACCCGAGAGATCGTTCGTTATGGTCGTATAGGAATATCCAGCGGTGAACCAGAAGTTATCGGTGATTCGAGTCTCAGTGATGCCATGTCCGCTGAACAAATCGACATCATCATTTTGTTGCTGCGTGACCTTGCGCTGCTGGCCCGGGGGAGGGACGGCTGGCGGCAATTGGCCGGCGCCGCGCTCCATATTTAGTGAGTAATCATCTGTGTTGTGCTCGTAGCGCATTCCAAGCAAAACGTCGGTGTTACCGAAAGTCTTCGATGCGTCGAATGAAAATATGTCGCGCTTCTCATCGAGATTTCGAAAGGACGGAACGATTTTTCGCGTTGAATTGTATGGAGATTGCAAGCCGGTCTGGTTTGTGTCGCCCCAGACGGTTGAATCTTTCTGGCCAAAGCGAAATTCATGGTCGTAACGGATTGTAATCTCCGGCCAGTCTGGAGCGCGCAAGCCGAGTTCGATCCATGCGTCGCCTCGGTCAACGTGCATTTCTGGATACGGGGGTTCAAAAAAGACGTCGTTATGTGGAAAGAAGCCGCCGTTCCCATCGTACCAGCTGCGAAACTCTGTATAACCAGCCTTTATGTAGCCAAAATTCGGCTTCGCCAGTTGCACGGTTATGTCGTAATCGTTGATATCCCAGAGCGCGTGACCATCGACCGAAAATACGCCGTTCTTGTCGAAAGTTCCTTCAAAGTGCAGATCCTGAATGCCGCCGTAAACCTGATCGCCAGGTAGCCGGTGTTCCTGTTCGAACTGAGCGCGATCGCCGCTTGTAATAACTCCCCCGATGCCGAGTTCGATCCAATTTTTGTATTCTTCGGGTTGTTCTTCCGTGGCAGTAGCAACTGTCTTTTGATCGCTGGTGCCGCCGCGAACTCCAGCAGCGGCAAAAGTTCCCGCAAAAACCAGAACCATGAATCTGCGAGATGCGGTGTTCATAACAATCAGATCAATATCTGAGCAGCGGAGTCACGTTGGACCCGTGTGGTTCTTCATGGCAGCCCGCAGACCAACAAGTCCCCTGCTGCAGGAAATTGGAGTGATCGACGTCCCCAATGAAAATGTGTCCGGGTATTTTTTGCTCCTGAAAATGGCACTTGATACAAAGCGTCGCGTTACGCTCGTTCAGCAGTCGTTGATTGACGGAACCGTGAGGTGAATGGCAAACGATACAACCCTGGCGCACTGCCTCGTGCTCATAGACAAACGGGCCGCGCTGCTGTGTGTGACATTCGAAGCAGGTTTCGTTTCGATTCAGGAAAGCAAGCCCGCCAGTTTTAAGCCTCTGTTGGATGTTTGTCGGGGCGCCTTTTATGGCGATTCCTTTGTGCGGTTCATGGCAATCGCTGCAGCTCATTTTGCCTTCCGGGACCGGATGGTGATGGGGCAACGAGAAAGCTGCGCGAACTTCCAAGTGACACTGGAAACAGGTTTCCGGCGACTTTCGTGGATTGATGATCGTGCCCGCTCCGCCGCCGGCCTTGACATGCAGACTCCCCGGCCCGTGACACGATTCGCAGCCCATGTTCTTTGCGTTTTCCCCTTTCGCCTGCAATCGCGCATGAGTGGATGTCCGGAAATCGCGCACGATCTGTTCATGACAGGTTGCGCATTCCTCTGAGCCGACGAACTCCGCACCGGGAATGCTGGGCGGTGCGACAATTGTGCGGTTCGTCGTACTGCAGGACAAAAGAATTACGGCTAGCGCGACCGCTCCTCCGGCACCCCACAACAGACTTTCGCGCTTACCGTGGATCCATCGAGTTAGGCTCGAATGCCACACGAATCGTGAGTATGAGCACAAACAAAAAACTGTTACTACGCATTTTTTCAGGTTTTTTTTACTGCTGGTAACGATTTAGTTACTTTCGAATGCGACTCTTGCGTCCCGGAAGAACACTTCGCAATCCGAGGAGGCTGGATAGTCTCGCAAAATTGAGAGTATTGCGTAGCTTCGAGGTATGCCGATCGTAGCATTTGCCTGCGCGCGAATTCAGCGTAATTCTCACAACTTTCAACCATGCCCGATCGCAATTATCTCCATCCAATTGATCCGGAACTGCTCCCCGGTGCGCACAACGCGATCGATACTTGTCTGCGACTGACACCGCAGGAACGAATCACGATTATCACGGACGCGTTTACGCGCGACATCGCGGCGGCATTGCAATCGGAAGTGGAGCGAGTTGGATCGGAGTACAGCCTTTTTGTGTTGGAACATCACGCGCGGCGTCCGCTCTCGTACATGCCTGAAATCATTCTCGACGATCTTGCCCTGTCGCAAGTTTCGATCTTCGCCGGGCAGACCCAACCCGGCGAACTCACCTCGCGCACCGAAATGACCAGCGTGGTCAATCATCACCATATCCGGCACGCACACATGGTGAACATCAATCGCCAGATCATGGTCGAAGGCATGCGCGCTGATTTTTGCGCAGTCGACAAGCTAAGTCAGCGTTTAGTCGAACACGCTCGTCAGGCCGATCGCATTACCTGCAAAACGCCCCACGGCACTGAGTTCGTAGCTGAGCTCTCACCGAAACTGAAGTGGCTTAAGACCAGTGGTATCATTGCACGTGACAAATGGGGTAATTTGCCGGGCGGCGAAATTTTCACCACACCCATGAACACCAACGGCGTGTTTGTGGTGGACGGCGTCGTCGGTGATTACTTGTGCGAACGCTTTGGCGACCTGCAATCGAACCCACTCACAATTGAGGTCGAAAATAATCGCATTCGAGCGCTGCGTTCGGAAAACAAGGATTTACGCGACGAATTTCGCGCGTACACGAATACCGACGAAAATAGCGATCGCGTCGGCGAATTTGCGATTGGTACAAACACCGCCTGCACACACATAATCGGACATATCTTACAGGACGAAAAGCTCCCGGGAGTCCACATCGCGTTTGGTCATCCCTATGCCGAGCACACCGGCGCGAATTGGACTTCAAAAACGCATATCGACTGTGTCGGCCGCGATTTTGATATCTGGTTCGATGGTCAGCAGGTAATGCGGGAAGGAAAGTTTTTGATCTAGCCGCTGCCTTAATCGTCACGTGGATCCGAAACTTCGCGCCGCTTTCAACGCCGACTTCACGCCTGAGAAATACGCTGCGCTGGTGCGCTGCGTAAATGAATCCGAGAAATGGCCAACGGATTTCCGGCTTTCCGAGACACCGGTTTTCCTGACGCGCGAGTTTACAGATCAATTGACGCGCGCCGCTAATGAGATTGTAGCCGCGACGCGTACTCCTGAATTTGTCAAACATTCGGCGGAGGCGGTTCCGAAGGACTTCGAGGTGCCTAACGAATCGGCGCATCCCAATTTTCATGTGATCGATTTCGCAATTTGCGCCGAAGGAGATCGGTTAGTTCCGCGCTTAATCGAATTGCAGGCATTCCCAAGTTTATTCGGTTTTCAATTGAGGCTGTTGGATTGCTTCCGCAAAGCGTATCCGGTCATTCCGCGCAATTGGACCTCCTCGTTTGGTGGAATCAAAGATGACGCGTATCTCGAATTTCTGCGGCGCACCATCATCGCCGATTCACCGCTGGAGAGTGTAGTGTTGCTCGACATCCAGCCGGAAAAACAAAAGACGCGCGTGGATTTTGCCGCTACCGAAACATTTCTTGGCATTCGATCGGTTTGCGTGACCAAAATCAAGAAGCGAGGCCGGCAATTGTTCTACGATCGTGACGGGCGCGAAGTTCGAGTCGAGCGAATTTATAATCGCGTCATCTTCGATGAGCTGAGTCAACGGCACGATCTGAATTTACAGTTTCGTTTTCAGGATGATCTCGATGTCACCTGGGTCGGTCATCCAAATTGGTATTTCCGGATCAGCAAACATTCCCTGCCTTTTCTGA
>DATARG010000217.1:0-5317 GCA_036264275.1 Candidatus Udaeobacter sp.
CTTACCGCACTTCTTGCAAGTCCTCCGCGCATCGTCGCTCCAGAATTCGAGCATCGCCTTGCTAAAATGGTCGACGATGTCTTTGCAATCGAAGTGAATGTCTTCCACCAGTGCTCCACAATTTTCACAGTAGAAAACGACGTGCTCCTTTTCACCCTTCCCACGACGCCGCTCTACAACCAAGCCTATGGTGTTCGGCGGGCGCTGAGGCGAGTGTGCCACATTCGGAGGAATGAAAAATGTTTCGCCCTCGCGGACAATGTGATCAACGATGCGGTCGCCTTCGCGGGTACGCACTTTAATGTCGCCTTTCAGCTGGTAAAAATACTCCTCCGAGTCAACCAGATGAAAATCGTTCCGAGCGTTAGGTCCTTTAATGACCATGACAAAAAAATCTCGGCCGTCATAAAGATACCGGTTGCTTACTGGCGGTTTAAATTTTTCCGCGTTGTCCTCAATCCACTTCTCGATGTTAATCGGCGATTGCACTTTGGTCATAGACATGAGGGTATTTCTGCGGGTGCGAAGCGTCAAACCTGCTGTATAGCCATCAGGCCTAACGGCTCTATCTCGGCGGCTGGAAATCGGTTCCTGTTCAGAGGCGGCCACCCAGCCTATTAAAACCGACTTTAGAGTTGAATGAGTAACCTCCCTTTGAATAGTATCCGCCGCTTTGTGAATAATCCCCATCCCCAGTTACTGAGAATTGCAGGCGCACTGCTCGCGGCACTGATTATTTGCAGTTGCGAAGAATACCCAACCCCATATCAGCCGGGCCTTTATCCGCGCGCGGCTCCCGCAGGCTATTGGGACGACGAAGGCGCGTCCGGAAAACCGCGGATCGTGGTGCACATCGGCGAGCAAAAAGCTTACTTTTACAAAGGCAAAACTTTAGTCGGCGAAACAACTGTCTCGACCGGTAAGCCGGGCTTTTCGACTCCGCCTGGACATTACAATGTGGTTTCGAAAGATGCGGCTCACGTTTCCACCGCGTTCGGCGATTATGTGGATGATTACGGCAACGTCGTTAGGTCAAACATCGACTCACGAAAGGATTCTCGTCCAAAAGGAAGCCATTTTGATGGCGCGCGTATGCCATATGCCATGTTTTTCACAGGCGGTTATGCGATGCATCAGGGCTACGTCCCGCCATTCGCCGCGTCCCACGGTTGCATTCGTTTGCCGGGACAGATGGCCGTTAGGTTTTTTGAAAATGCTCCTGTCGGAACTTCAGTAACGGTAACCGAGTGAGCCGATGCCTTATACAAGTCGCAGTGCTCAGGCATCGAGGACGCAATCCGTCCGACTGAAACATAAGATCGTCGTTTATATCCTGGCGTGGTTCGCGGCGCTTTTCGCTACGAATCCTAGCGGAAAGTATTGGCCGTTGGTCTACATGTTCCCGCTTGGTCTCGCTGCTTTCATTAGCCGATTCTGGGCAAACACTGGTGGCCGGGGAGTCCTTATAGGTTGCATCGCGCTTTACGTTGTGCACGCCTGGTTTTATTTCAGATCGCGAAAGTTGTGGTCGACATTGCTCCTTTTCGGCGCTCTTGCGATTCTGCTCATGTGCAATGTCTCGGGCTGTCGCAGCATGCTGAACACGCACTAAGAACGACCGCTCGTTGTAGCGGAATGCTTCGCTTTGGGAGCCGTGCTAACGTACCGGTGCCATGCATAAAAGTGTTGTCGCCGCAGAAAGGATTTCCGATGTCGTCCTAACGAATCGGGAACTGCAACGCTACTCGCGACATCTCATCATGCCCGAAGTAACTGCAGAGGGACAGAAACGACTTAAAGCAGCGCGTGTTTTGTGCATCGGCGCCGGCGGTTTGGGCTCCCCTGCCCTCCTGTATCTGGCGGCAGCAGGCGTCGGAAAACTTGGACTTGTCGATTTCGACCGTGTCGATCTCACGAACTTGCAACGGCAGATTCTTCACGGAACAAAAGACATCGGCCGTAGTAAACTCGAATCCGCACGCGACCGGCTACGCGACATCAACCCGGAGATCGAAGTTCAATTGCATGAGTGCCGATTATCCGCCGAAAACGCGGAGCGGATTGTTGCTGATTACGACCTGGTTGTGGATGGCTCGGATAATTTCGCTACGCGCTATTTGTCTAATGACATCTGCGTCTTTGCCGGGAAGCCAAACGTCTATGGCTCCGTGTTTCGGTTCGAAGGCCAAACCACTGTGTTCGCGCCACAGTTAGGCGGGGCCTGTTATCGCTGTCTGTTTCCGGAGCCGCCTCCGCCGGAGTCAGTCCCGAACTGCGCGCAAGCCGGTGTGCTCGGCGTTTTACCCGGCATCATTGGAATGCTTCAGACGATTGAGGCAATCAAACTGATTATCGGCATCGGCGAACCGCTGATTGGGCGTTTGCTGCACTTCGACGCACTCAAGGTCACCTTTCGCGAGCTGAAACTGCGGCGTGATCCGCAGTGTCCCGTTTGCGGCGAAAACCCAACAATCTTTGCGCCGATTGATTACGACCAGTTCTGCGGGGCGCGAGATGATGCAATCGTTCCCGGAATATCGGTCCAGGAATTGAAAGCGAAGATGGACGCGCGCGAAGCATTCGGGTTGGTCGATGTACGGGAGCCGTTCGAATTTGAGATCGCACGGATCGATGGCGCGAAACTGATTCCGCTCGGTGAAATCCCCGAGCGCGCAGACGAGCTGGACCGGCAACAAATGCTGGTCGTCCATTGTCACAGTGGCCACCGCAGCGCACAGGCCGTGCGACTGCTGAAGCAACGCGGTTTTGCCAACGTGTATAATCTCGAAGGCGGAATTGATGCGTGGTCGGACTTCATCGATCCCGCCGTGCCGAAATACTGAAGAACTTCAGTCACACTGCAGCTTTAGCCCGGTGCATGACGTAATGAGGTCGATCGAATTGTTTTAACGGTTTCGATACGTTGTCAGCCGTTGAAACGGCTCCGGGTTGAAGCCCGGTGCTAATCAGATTTCTTTAGGGCCGCAGCGAGTTCGTCCGTACCGGGAACCGTATGCCATTGCGCTAACAATTTCCCGGTTTGTCCAAATACAAATACGCAGAAATCCGTTCCTCCTGCGGCCTGACCTAACTGCGACGCGATTGTGCCGTCAAAATCGGTAGCCACAAATATGTCGCCTTTGGCATCACGCGAGATTTTCTGAGAGTCATATCGCGCTTGAAGCCGTTTACCCGCTTCATGCATCCGATGCCGAATGAATGCAATCGCGACCCGGCGTCCGATTGCATTGTGTCTCCCCGTGAAATTAACGACTGTAATCATTCTGTAAGCCGGATTGCCGAGACAAAAATCTGGAACACGATCGCCCACTGTGCGCGCCTGTTCGCGATCCGCAGCGGTGGTCAATACGACGATGGTCCCGTGTCCATCGGCCGTGGAAAGTTTGTTCCCGTCAACATCGACAAAGCTAATCGAATAGGCGTTGCCGGTTGAAAGCGCGCCAGGCGTGGACGTAACGGAGAGGAGAAGTGCCGCTGAAAAGATTTGAAGTGCACGTACACTCACAAGTAGCAAATTGCCGAGAATGCGCCGCACTGACAACCTTCGGGTTCGACGTTCCCCTTTTTTTCCACCTTGGCCCGTAACCGCGAATCTGAACTGGCTTTGCTTCTCGCTGTTATTCGTTTGCGCGTTCGCTGGGTGCGATCGGCTAGGCGATTCCCGCTACGCCCAATTGATGCGGGATGCAGACAACAAATCAGCCCAGGGCGACTTCGAACGAGCGGTGAACCTGTATGAAGCCGCACTCGATGACAGCCCACGCGGTGCCGAGGTCCACTACAAGCTGGCCCTTCTTTATGATGACAAGCTCAACGAGCCTGTAAGCGCGCTGCATCATTTCAAGCGTTGTCTCGCGCTGAGTCCAAACGGCCCCCATGCAAAGGATGTTAAGGACTCGATCAAACGCGACGAAATCGCTGCGCTGACACAATTGTCCGGCGATTCCGCTATCACTCGCGCGGAGGCAGCGCGATTGCGCAATGAAAATCTAACCTTGCACAAACAACTCGAAGAGCGCGCATCACCGCGAACGGCTCTAGAGAAGTCGGAAGGAAACGGCGGCCGAAAGACCGGATCAAAGAAAGCAGGTCAAACTTATGTTGTGCAGTCGGGCGACACGCTCGTCTCGATTTCGCGAAAATTTTATAAATCGCCAAAACGTTGGAAGGCGATCCTTGAAGCGAACAAAAAGAATATTCGTGATCCAAAAGACCTCACCATCGGTCAGACGCTGGTAATTCCATAACACATATGCCTCTGCGCAGCCTCCAAGAAGCAGGGAGCTAAAAGCGATGCGCGGATGCATCGCACTTCGCGCGAAATGACTGAGGGCGGCGGCAGTGTTTCGCGACAGGTTGGGAGTCTGCCCGCGTCCTCGTAGCGCTTTAACTGTACTCAATCGATTCCGATCAACTCTCGCTGCCAGGGAACCAGTAAGGATGTTGTTCGCGCGGGATCAACTGCGATGGCGTCAAGCGCGCCGCGCGAGGCAATAAATGACGGCTCCAACCCAAGTTGCGCAGCCGCGTTATCTCGCCGTTCGCGCAACTGATCGGCGTGGCGACGCATTTCGGTGGTCGGCCGACAACCGGAGCGGCGCCGCATAACGGGCCACTCCGATTGAGGCGATTGCAACCCGATTTTCGCTGCCGCGTGAAACGTCTGCCGCCGCCGAGCGGAAAAGTGTTTGTAATCGGGTGCGTTTCCCGAAATGAAA
This sequence comes from Candidatus Udaeobacter sp., assembly GCA_036264275.1. GTDB lineage: Bacteria > Verrucomicrobiota > Verrucomicrobiia > Chthoniobacterales > UBA10450 > Udaeobacter. The sequence continues at coordinate 4,740 of DATARG010000217.1, forward strand.
CGTTCTGCCGCTCTCAAGAGTTCACGGTTTTGTAAAATATGAAATGGCGGTCGATCCGCTATTTCCGCCTCTGCCTCCCGCCATTGCCACAGGGCGCGCAGAACTGCCCCTGTGTGCGGATCAAGCGAGCCGGCTCCTCCGATTCGCCAAAGTTCGTCCTGGACGCGTTCGCGCTCGATGCCGGCCAAGTCGACCGCACGCTCACAAGATTGCCGAAACCAATCGCGGCGCTGAACTCGCTCCAATTCTTCTTCCAATCTCGCGGCAAGCGGCAACAAATAATGCACGTCGTCCACCGCGTAATTCAGCATCCGGACCGGCAGCGGTCGCAACGCCCAATTTGCCTTTTGCGAATGTTTGTGAAGCTCGATATCGAAAAAGCGTTTCACCAGCGCGCCCAGACTGAATTCGCGGATCCCAAGCAACCGTGCCGCGATGACTGTATCGAAGACTCTGCTCGCCGTGAAATTCAAGCCGCGCCGAAGCATCCGCAGGTCGTAATCTGCGGCGTGCAAAACAATTTCTCTCGGTTCCAATGCGCAACGCAGCGGTTGCAAATCGAGATTGCTCAACGGATC
>DATARG010000265.1:0-12341 GCA_036264275.1 Candidatus Udaeobacter sp.
ACAGTGCAGAGACACCTGCGACTGCAGAATAGCGCCCGAACATTTCCGCTTGCCGGCAAAAGAGTCGGCGCCCTAACGCGAAACGCTGTCAGTTGACCGAGCGGCACGCAATTATTTGCGCACTGATCAACCATGAGTCAGTGGAATTTATCAGGCGCAAACACCACATTTCTGGCCACGTGGTCGAACCGGGCTTCGAATCCTCCCATCCGTCCTGCTTCGTGCACACGCTCGTGCTCGTCAGGGCTTAATGGTTACGTGTAATTCCTGACGCAACTTGACCCTGCTGCCGTGGGGAAGAACACCCCGGAAATTTACGCTGGGGTAGATCATACAATCGCGGCCGATAACTGACCCGGGATTGATCACAGAATTGCAGCCGATCTCGGTTCTATCGCCGACGATTGCGCCGAATTTTCTTAAGCCCGTTAGAATCTCGCCCTCCGCGGTGCTTACAGCGATTTCGGCGTGATTGAGTTTGACGTTCGAGAGAATCACTCCCGCGCCGAGGTGCGCTTGATAGCCGAGGATGGAGTCGCCCACGTAATTGAAATGGGGCACCTGTGCTTCATCGAACAGAATGCAATTCTTAAACTCACACGAGTTGCCCATAACAACGCCATTACCAGCGATCACGTTTTCGCGCACGTAAGAACCGCTGCGAATCTGGCAGTTTTCGCCGATCCACGCCGGCCCCTTCAACACCGCGCCCTGCTCAACCACCGTTCCTCGTCCGATGAACACGCGATTGCTGATGAACGGTTTCCCGATTAGCTCGCCGAGCACGGCTGGTTTCAGCCGAAATTGCAAGTAACTCGCGATCTGCTTGAGCGCGTCCCAGACGTAATTCTGATTCTCAAACAGCTTCGGATGAGCCGTATGTTCGAGATCAAGAAAATCGCCAGGTACAAACATTTTTCAGTTATGCGGCGTGCCGATCGCTCACAATTTCCCAAGCGTCACGTATTCGCCGTTTGGCTGTTGGAACCATTCCGGCAGCTCAATTCCCGAATCGACGATACTTTCGTAGCAGTTTTGCGTGATCATGCCTAGCCGGGTGCTTTCGCCAAATACCGCGTAATTTTTCTCGCTCACGAACAACCTATGCTCAGGCAGCTTGGGTACGTGATCCTTTAGATCATCCATCGCCTTGGCGCTGGGAATGTGATCGGGCAAATGTGTGAAGAGATGTCGAAGCACCTTGGCGCGCATAATCTGATGGATCCATATTTGCCACCAACCCTTTCGTTCGAGATAGACATCGCCGAACAGGTTTTTCACTTTCTTAGAGTGGAGCGTGAGCGCGGGGATACTCAATAGCGCCCTGCATCTGCAGAATAAAAGGCCGTCAATTCCAGGTGAGCGCATCGCGTGAGAAATGAGGCTGGTGACCTTCTCGGTGGGGAGCTGAATCGGGTATTTGTCATCCACGCACCAGTAAATCCATTCTTCATCACCGATTTCTGCCAGCAGATGCAGGATCGTCCCCTTGATGTCTTCGGGCGCCGCGTGGTACTTGATTCGGTCGGTATCGGTTCCACGAAGCTCCTGATACGGAACATGAAAAACGAACGGGTGATCCGGCCACAGATGATCGTATTTCAAAATCATGTGTCGCGTGATCACTCGATAACGGTCGCACGTTAGGACGATTGCTTTAATTTTACCCGGCGAACTCATAACCGAACCGTTCAATATCCACTTTGAACTTCGCTGCAATGATATCTCTTGTTCGAGGAGTGTAGTACTCAGTATAATGACGCGCCCTTGGGTTTGCGCGTCGGTGCGGCAACTCTTCCTCCAGACCGAGCTTCTGCGCCACAAAAGCCCAATCGTGATCGAGCTGTTCGAATTTCCCGATGAAATCGGCTAATAAATTTCCGTTTGCATCGACAAACCAATCCAGTTGGTAATGGTGCGGGGACGAGTGCACGCATGTGGCACTGCTGTACTGGATCCAGTCGACGAATTTTTCGAAGCTCATCTCGTTCCGGAGTTGTAATGCTTCCGCGCGCTCGTACAGCGATACAACCCGGTCCCATGGATTGCGAACAAATCCGAACTTGAAATACGATTCGAATTGTCTGCGGCCGGTTTCTCTTCGGCGCTCTTCTGGCCGCAGTAAATACAGCGCCGCCATGATGCGGTTTCTTCGTCCGCCGAATTCAGTCCAGGACGTTTCCATCAGCTGTTTGATCTGCACTAGATTCAGATGCGGCTTCCATGCTTTGCCGAGAATAGCCCGTACGCTAGTCGAGCCAGTCTTTGGCACCTCGACGAAGATGCATTTGTGTCTGTGCGAGATCATCCAGCGGCGTCATTCTACATTGAAAAATTTCAGAGGCATTACAAAGTGAAGCCCTGCGCGGGTCGGTAGCTCAATCGGTAGAGCAGCGCCCTTTTAAGGCGTTGGTTCCGGGTTCGAGTCCCGGCCGACCCACCTTAGCAAGTCGCCTAGGGAATTTCGCGGCCGATCCAACCGAAACACTAACAAGCCGGCTGCGGCGGCCGCTTTCCAATCGCGTTCTGGGTCATCGCCGACGTGGAGCACTTCTTCGACTTTCAAATGTAGTATCGCAACTGCGCGGCGAAAAATCTCCGGATCGGGTTTGTCCGCGCCGAGTTCGCTAGAGATGAATACGTGCGGAAAATATTTTGAGATCCCAAGGTGCTGAAGAATCAACCGCAATCGGCCATCGAAGTTCGAGATCACGGCCAGTTCAACCCGCGGCTGTGATTGCTTGAGCACGTCAGGCACTTCCGGATAAAGCTCCCAGACACCTGGTTCTGCGAAATGCTGGTAGGCAACTTCGAAGAAATTATCGCGATCCAGTTCGCTAACTGAAGGGGCGACCTGTTCGAACACTATTCCAACAAGTTCCCGCCACCAGCCTTTGTCGTCATTCTCGCGCGGACCGTCGATTGGAGGCCGCTGTGGCATTTGTTTCCAAGCGGTGTGAAATGCATGGTCGAGCTGTTTTGCATCCAGCTTCAATCCAACATCCCTGCCGACCAGCGCGTAATGTTCGCCTACTGTTTTTGTGAGAAAAAAAAGCGTACCGGCGGCGTCGAAAAGAATCGCTTTGATCACTTCAATGCAAAGGTTGAGCGTATAATCCGTTTACGCAACGCTAGGGCGGCAAACGCTCAATGTTGACATCCATTGCAGGACAGCAGGCCGCCGTTTTTTGCGTTGGTAAAATGCCCGCAATATGCGTTGGATGATTCCGCGCCATGAATGCGATTGACGAGCCACTGCCGTCGCGGAACTGGACACAATCGGTCGGCGAGGAAGTGGCGAATGGTCTCAGCCATGGGATTGGGCTTGTGGGCGCGATCATCGGCACACCGATTCTCCTTCTGGCAGCGTTTCACCATGGCAGCATCCCTTTCTTCATTGGTACGATCATCTTTACCATGACGATGTTGCTCGTTTACCTGGCATCGACGCTCTATCACTGCTGGCCGCGAACCGAGACGAAATCCGTTCTCCAAGTACTTGATCATTCGGCGATTTTTTTATTAATCGCGGGAACGTACACGCTATTTGCGTTAGGCCCGCTACGCGGCGGTAGCGGATTAGTGATGCTCGAGATCGTTTGGTCGCTCGCGCTTTTCGGCGTCATCGTGAAGACAACACGAGGTGTGCTCCGAGATCGGAGACTTGCGATGACTCTCTATCTCGGGACCGGCTGGCTGGCAGTCATCTTTCTACGTCCGCTCGCGCTGGCAATTCCGTTGTCGGCTCTGCTGTGTTTAATTGCCGGCGGCATCGCTTACACAGCAGGGACTTTATTTTTTGCAAACGAGCGGCTGCGTTATGGCCATTTCATCTGGCATCTATTCGCGCTTGCCGGCACTAGCTGTCATTTTGCGGCAGTGTTCGTTTGCGCAATCTGAAAAGCGACCCGTACGGTTGGACAAGGTAGGCCGCGCAGCGGATTAATTAGTATGCTGCCGGTTGAGCACAACGATCCCCTTAACGCGAAAATCCTCGCTGTTTCGGAAGACAAGATCGAAGGATTTGTTCGCGAGCCGTTCGAGGAGATCGCGAAGCGCTCCGGTGTCGCCGTCGAGGATGTGATGGCGCGCATCGCTGCCATGCTGCGCGCGGGAACCATCCGGCGCGTCCGGCAAACTCTGCTGGCGACGAACCTCGCTGACGGCGCGCTGGTAGCCTGGAAAGTTCCCCAGAGTAAGATCGACGCTGCGTTCGACTGGATGTTTCAACGCGATCCATTCTCTGGCCATGTGGTGCTCCGCTCGACCGACACGCTTAGCGCAGGGTCGGACTACAAACTTTGGACGACTCTAAAGGTTCCTCAGGGATTCTCGCTGCAAGCGCATTGCGAATTGCTGGCGAAAAAAGTTGGCGCGGAGCGTTTTCGTTTAATGCCAGCAAAGGGGATTTTCACACTCGGTGTTGGACATGTTCGGCGTAAAACGATTGAGCCGGGAAGCAAGGCTGATCAGCCGGCAAGGATGATTCCAGTGCAAATGGTCAAGCTCACCGAACGCGAATGGAATATCCTGCTTGCGCTTAAGCGCGAATTCACTCCGGAGGAGATCAAGCCGTCCCCGTGGGTTGCGCGGGCAAAGGAGGCTGGCGTATCCCTGGAAGAATTCTGTCGGGTAGCTGGAGATTTGACGGCATGCAAAGTTGTCGGGCGTTTTTCAACATTTCTCGAACACGTCAAACCATCTGCGGGCGGTGTGCGCGTCACGCGGTTCAACGCGCTATTTCACTGGGCGGTGCCGGCCAGCCGAGAAATTGAGACCGGAGGTGAGGTCGGCCGTCATCACATTCTAACGCACTGCTACTGGCGCGAAGCCGGCCCGGAATTTAAGAACGTCAACATCATGGCTGTGGCGCACGGTACGGACAAGCGACTGCTTCTCGATCATAAGGCGGCGATTGATCAACATCTCCGCGCTTGTGATATTCCGGTTTCTTACACCAACGTGTTCTGGGGTGGGCGCAGCGAGATCAAGCCGTCCGAAATTTCGCCGCGCATACATCGCGAGTGGTTGTCGGAGCAGGAAAAGTTTTAGCCATGGGTGTTGATAGCGGCAACGTCGGGTGTCCAATCGGCCGCGATCACCGCCCGCGGCTACAAGCGAACTTTTCGCGATAGGTAAGATCGAGGTTTCGCAGGAGACCGACGGCAAACTTCTCACGGTCGACCTGTCGGCCTAATGCCATTGCGAGAGATATCGCTCTTGCTCGAAGTTCGACGGGAAAATCGTCGGCGCAGTGGTTCACGTTAATTCCGATTCCGACCACGGCCAGGTGCGGAGCTTTATCTTGCGCGCGCATCTCCACCAGCACGCCGGATACCTTGCGTTCGTAAAGCTGAATGTCGTTAGGCAACTTGACCGCGGGCTCGAGTCCCAACGTGGTACGAATCACATCCGAGATCGCTTCGATTGCCCAAATCGTCAGCCGCCCCGAGTCGCTGAGCTGGATCTTGGGGCGTAAGAGAATGGAAAACCAAAGTCCTTTGCGTGCTGCTGATTCCCACCGGTTGCCACGCTGACCCCGCCCATCGGTTTGATGTTCCGCAAAAACAACCAAACCTTCCGGTATTGACGACGGCAGACCATTCGTCGATGCCACGCGCGAAATGGCGTCATTAGTCGAGCTCGTCTGTTGGAGCACGATAATCTCTCGACCGATCACAGCGTTGGGAACATCGGCCTTGAGTTGATCAGCGATCAGTCCGTCGAACTTCTCATCCGTGGGCATGAGTCATTTCCAGCCCAAGATCGACCGCAGGCGCCGAGTTGGTCAACGCGCCGATGGAAATGTAATCAACTCCGGTCGCCGCGATCCGCCTGACACTTTTCAGCGTGACCCCGCCGCTCGCTTCGAACTTGATGTTGTTTCTCCTTAGCGCCAGAGCTTCACGAATCTGAGCGGGCGCCATGTTGTCCAGAAGGATGACATCGATGCCGTCGATCTCGACAAAAGCCCGCGCCTGCTCCAGATCGTCAGCTTCCACTTCGATGCGGATGTTGGGCCGCTCCTTGCGAAGCAGACGAATTTGATCGGCAAACCCGGAAAGCCCTCCAAGGGCGGCCAGGTGATTGTCCTTTACGAGAACCATGTCGTGCAGGCCAGAACGGTGATTAACCCCACCTCCAGCCACAACCGCGGCCTTTTCCAGTGCGCGTAGCCCCGGAGTTGTTTTGCGTGTATCGAGTATTTTTGCGGGATGATTTCCAACCGCGTCAACGAACTGGCGGGTGAGTGTTGCGATACCGCAGAGCCGCTGAAGAAAATTTAGCGCAACGCGTTCTGCCTTGAGAATCGAACGCGCGAGTCCCCGCACTTCGATGACGACATCGCCAGCAACCACGGCATCACCGTCTGCGTGCACGATCTGAACGTCAGTCGCGGGATCAACCTTCCGAAAAACTTCCGCGGCTGTGCCGGTTCCGGCAACGACTGCTGAGTCATGCGCGACAATGCGTCCGCTAGCGTGAAGCGCTTGCGATACGAAAAACTCCGTCGTGATGTCGCCGTTCCCGAGGTCTTCCTTAAGCGCGGCAGCAATCGGATCGTAATCGTGAGGGCTCATGGAGGAGCGAAGGCCGCACCATACGTATAAAATCTAACGTCGTCTATCCAGCACACCTCCAGCCGTCGCTGCTCTGCGCCGAACTTGGGCAAAAAAATTGATTCGGGCAGCGCACGCTAAGGAGAAACAACTTCCAGAAGAACTCGTGCAACCGCCCGAATCGCCTTAACCTGTTAGATTGGACAGCATGCGGCAGCGTGTGTTCGAACTTTTTTACGAAAAATTCGTGCCTGCTCAGATTGCCACCGTTCCGAGGCTCAACGAGGCCTCAGACGCGATCCACGCCTGCACAACGTCCGAAGCGATGCGTCGTTTTACAGAAGATTTCCCTGCACAACCGACCCGACTTGGGCTGCTTCGTCGCGCACCTCTTGAAGAAGCGACTTAAACTCACATTTTTCCAATTCCGATATCAGAGCAGGGTAATTGGGCTCGATTCGCAGCTCATCCATTGCCACAGGCAATTCCATTTCACAGTCCAGATTGACCATCTGGCGATTTTGGAATATTTGCTCGCGAGCGTCAGCCAGTTTCTCCCGGGTGCGCACGCTTTTTACCTTCTCGATATTTCTTAATAACCCTTCGAGACCACCGAATTCGCGAATCAGCGCAGCTGCGCTTTTACGGCCTATGCCGATCCCGGGGATGTTGTCCACCGAATCGCCGGCCAACGCCAGCACGTCACCAATCAGCCCGGGCGGGACGTCCCATTTCGCTGTAACTTGCTCCTCGCCGAGCAATGCGAATGCGTCCTTGGGTGATGCGAGATCCGCTTTCGCGGTCGTATAGATTTTCACGCAAGGACCTACGAGCTGAAACAAATCTTTGTCATTCGTCGCGAGCACCACGTCCATTCCGGCCTGCTTACAGGCAGAAATGGCATAACAACCCATCAGGTCGTCGGCCTCTGTATCAGGGAGGGAAATATTTCGGAAACCCAGTAGAGGCGTAAGCTTTTGGATATATTCAAGCTGCGGTACCATCGGTTTGGGCATTTCTTTGCGCGTTTCCTTGTAAGCAGGTTGCAGTTCTACTCGCTTCTGCGGCAGGCCTTCATCCCAGACGACCGCGCCCAGGTCAGGTTGCAAATGTTTCATCATTAGCCGCAGCGTTTTCGTAAAACCAAAAATGGCGTTGGTCGGTTCGCCTCGGGAATTCGAGAGATTCGGGATGGCGAAAAACGACCGATAAACGTAGTAATGACCGTCGATCAACAGCAGTCTCATCGCGCGCTAATGCTGGATTCTGAACGCATGATGCTGGATGATCAAGGCGTGACCGAAGAATGGATCGTGCGTGTGCAGGGCACGGAATATGGGCCTGCGAACATCGAGACTCTCCTTGAATGGAAAGCAGAGGGGCGATTGCTCCCGGCCAATGAGGCGCGTCGAGCCGATGTCGATCTTTGGACAACAGCAGCGGAAATCCCCGGGCTCTTCGATGTACATGCGCTCGCCGCCGCGAGCGCCCGGGTGGTGACACAACCGCCGCTACAAGTTTCGCGTCGCAGCTTTGCTGAAATTTTAACTGAAACTTTGCAGATCTATCGAAAGGGTTTTCTTCAATTCCTTTGTCTTACACTGCTGGTGTTGTTGCCGTCGATAGGCAGTCAGTTGATCACTGTGTTTGTACAACCGCCTCACGGCTCTAATATGGACATGTTGTCGGTTCTCGCTGCGGGTATTGCCTTTCTCACCTTCATTCTCTCTATCGTCATGTGGCCCGTTTACATCGCGGGAATCCAAATTCTTTCGGCTGAAATTATTCGCGGGAATCGATTCAGTTTGGTCGCGGTGCTCAATAAAGCGGTGAGGTTTTGGCCGCGAGTCGCCGGGCTGTGCATTTTCGTGTACGGCGTGTTCCTCCTACTTATGGTCTTCGGATTGGCGATTGCGGCCATGGCTGTTGCCGGGACGGCGTCGGTGCTGCTGGCCCTTGTCGCAATGGGTTTGCTCATCCTGCAGGTTTGGATGTTCGGCCGTTTTTTCGTAAACGTTTTGTTTTGGCAGCAATTCGCCGTTCTCGATAACGCGGGATTTATCGATTCATTGCGTGAAAGTCGCGATCTGGCGCGCAGCGGACGCGATCTTCCGTGGTTTCAACGCCCTTTGTGGCGAGGTGCATTCATCGCCTCGATCTGGTTTGCCGTTGTGCTGGCGATGACGCTCGGTGCGCAATGGGAAACGCTTCACCAATCACTCAATCAATTGCTGACAACACAGGACCCGCAGGCGCTGTTGCAACAAATGACTGAGGCACAGCAAGCTAGCGGCTTTAACCTAGCGGCTCTTGCTTTGAGCATAGTCGAAAAGATTCTCCAACCGTTGGTGGGCATCGCCTTCGTAGTCCTTTATCTGGACAGCAAATCTGAACTGCCTTCACATGTGGAACCAATTGTACGCGCTGGTGAAGGCGACGCAGTTCGCTAACAATTCCGAGACGACCGTTCGTTGCGGTGAAAATGCCGGGTGAACGCGCAGCAGGATTGAATCCTCACCTCCAATGGTTCTCGTCAGCTAAGCGGAAATCCCATCAGCATCGTCCTTTGCCCGCCATTCCCCACGCGCTTGCGCAATTAGGGGCGCGACCTTGGTATAAAAGATCATGACGTATGACAAATAGCCGGCGAACGCCATCAGTTGCAGCGCGATCAGCCAGATATGTCCATCTCCAGCGAGAAAAAACTCGGGTCGCACACGAATTGCGACCGCGCAGGCAACATTCACCAGAAAGAAAGCAGGCAACAATAGCCCGATGTTGAACCGCTGATCGCGTATCACGAGCGCATATAATCGGTTGCTCACCTCCCCGGTGCGATCCCGCATACGCATCCGAATCAGGCGCAGATCATACGCAAAGAGCAACCAACCGACTGCGAGAAATGCTGCTACAAACGCAAACCAGCGCGCAGGATTGCCAAGTTGTGCGAATGCAAAGGCCTCCACAAGTGCACAAGAAACATAGAGAAAATTGTGCCCGAACTCTAAAGGCCAGCGAATGACGGTAAGAATGTGCAGCACAACACGCGACCAGAAGACCAGGATGATGACCAAACCCGAGAGCACGTAGGGCCACATCATCCAGTCCAATTTGGCAATCGGCTCACGCGAGGTTTCGATTAGAACCGTGAGCGCGACACCTTGAATGATGCTCACCAGAGTGAGTTCGATGTCGGCGATCATCGCATCGAGTTCGAAGCGACTTTCACTCGGCATGGTCATAATGGGACTCGTAACTGTTTCAGGGCAAAATTGTCAAGCCGTGGTCTTCGTGCACTGGCAGGGACAGTGAAATTTTGTCTCCAAATGTGATCTATTTCGCGGTTCGCTTGTGCCAATTAGACCAAACTTCCTTTGCCGATAACAAGTGGCTTATCGGCTAAGTCGCTGAAATTCTCAATCTTACGATCGAGCATTTGCTGCCTGCCTTTTTGGCATGATGCGAGCTAATCGAATCGTCGAACTCAAATCATCAATCCAACAAAGGAGATTTCAAAAATATGAATCTAATTCGTTATCACGCTCCGAATTCGGCGCCATGGCCGGCGTTGGATCGCTGGAGCAATCTTCGGGACGAGTTGAACTCGTTGTTTGATATGCCGTACTGGTCTGGTTCTGGTCGGACGAGCCAACTTTTTACCGGGTGGTCACCCGCACTCGATCTTTACGAGAGTGGAGACCATTGCGTGGCCGTGGTCGAGTTGCCCGGAATGCGTAAGGAAGACATCGACATTTCTTTGCATGATGGGACGCTGACAATCAGCGGCGAGCGCAAACACGAGAGCAACAACGGTGAAACGGCTCAGCGCACTGAGCGGTACGTCGGCACATTCCGCCGCAGCATTGCGCTGCCCACCCGTGTAGATGCCAACAAGGTTAATGCCACCTACCAGGATGGAATTCTCAAGGTGACATTGCCCAAAGCTGAGGAAGCAAAACCGAAACAAATCCAGGTGAGATGAACAGAAACTGAAAGGAGTTTTACCATGAACACTTTAACTCGAGAACCTCGCGAATCTGATCGCAGCCAGGCTGAGCAATTTATTACGCCGCCGGCCAGCGTTACGGAAATTGGTGATGGCTACGTGCTCGAAATTGAGATGCCGGGGGTGAAAAAGGATGGCCTCGAGATTTCGGTCGAAGACAACGAGTTGACAATCATCGGACGGCGCTCGCTTCCCGTGGTGGAAGGAACGCTGATTCATCGCGAATCGCGTCCGGAAAATTTCCGGCGCGTGTTCGAAATTGACCCGTCTATCGACGCCGGGAAAATCGGCGCGAAGATCGATCAGGGTCTCGTGACGTTGAGTCTGCCCAAAGCCGACCACGTGAAGCCGCGCAAGATCACTGTCTCGTAAATAATCAGGATCGTCGAAGCTTTAAAGGCCGCTAGCATCATGCTGGCGGCCTTTTTGCTTGCTGTTGGTCAACGGCGATCGCTTTTGTGCTTGGCGAATGCTCGCGTGCATCGTAGTTAGATTCTTCCTGATATGGCGACAAAGACCGAAGAAAAAACAGCCGCCGATAAACTGGCTGCCGCGCGAAGTAAGAACCTCGATCTGGCGATCCAGCAGATCGCGAAGGATTACGGCGAAGGTGCGATCATGCGTTTGGGAGGGGAAAGGATCGTTGATATCGACGTCATTCCGACTGGAAACATCTTGATCGACCGCGCCCTCGGGGTCGGTGGATTCCCGCGCGGACGAATAGTCGAAATCTTCGGTCCCGAATCGTCGGGCAAAACAACGCTTGCGCTTACGGTCATCGCTCAGGCGCAAAAGCGCAGCGGCCTCGCGGCGTTTATCGATGTCGAGCATGCGCTGGATCCGGCTTACGCAAAAAGATTGGGCGTCAATCTCGACGATTTACTCGTCTCGCAACCAAGCTCCGGTGAGGAAGCTCTGCGGATATGCGAAACACTGGTGCGCTCCAACGCGCTGGACGTGATCGTCTTGGATTCCGTAGCGGCGCTGGTGACGAGAGCGGAACTGGAAGGCGAAATTGGCGATACGACCGTCGGCGCCCAGGCGCGCTTGATGAGCGCGGCGTTGCGCAAGCTTACCTCGCTAATCTCGAAGGCGCGGACCTGCTGCATCTTCACAAATCAAATCCGCGAAAAAATCGGCGTGATGTTTGGAAACCCGGAGACCACTCCTGGCGGAAAAGCTTTAAAGTTTTACGCCAGTATGCGGGTTGATATCCGCCGGATCGGGGCAATCAAGCAGACTGACGGCGTTGTTACGGGTAACCGCACCCGCGTCAAAGTGGTGAAGAACAAGGTAGCGCCGCCATTCACCGAGGCCGAATTCGACATCATGTACAATGAGGGGATTTCATCGGTCGGCGCTCTTCTCGACGTCGCGTTAGAACAACAGGTCATCGAAAAGCGGGGTTCCTGGTTGAATTACAAAGGGACGCAGCTTGCCCAGGGCCGAGACGCTGCGAAGGAAGTCTTGAAGAACGACAAGGCGCTGTACGACGAGATCGAGACCGCTGTCAAAACGAAGCTCGACGAAGACAAGAGATAGTCGTTAGGCTAAAGCAGTGCGGTATGGGAACTATCAGCCAACCTTTTCTATTTCTCTTGCTTTGTAGGAAGACCAGTGTGGTTTGCTTGTGTCGGCAAGCCAAAGGCGCGCAGATATTGATCTGGCCCCGCAAGATAAAGCGTTCCATTCGCAATTACGGGCACGGCGTTGGTGCACGAAAATCCGCATCCGCCGCCGACAACGACCGACCAAAGCAGCGAGCCTTTCTGCTC
>DATARG010000003.1:0-14782 GCA_036264275.1 Candidatus Udaeobacter sp.
AAAACGCTACGCGGTCACAACTGAACTACTCGAGTATCTCGCGCCGTTCAGATTGTTCGGTTCGGTTGATTCGAACGCGATTGTGCGCTCGAACTACACAGCACGCGGGCCCAGTCATCCAGGCCCGCGTGCCACAAAACGCCGATCGCTAAGATTCTGATGCTCAACTCAGCGCGCCGACTGAGAATTGTGCGCCTTCGTTTCCGTGCCCGCCTCTTTTGTCGGCGGTGTGCCTCTGACGCGAGCTATGATTCCGTGAGCAATGCCGGAAGCATCGACGTAACGACCACAGATATTTCCTTGGTCACTGATTCCGTTTAGCGATGTAAAGGTTGACCCGGGAAAATCGAAAGTGAAAAAATGGTTTGGCGCGGTAAAGAAGACTCCATGAGTCACGCCTGAGGCGTCCGCATATCTGCCCACCACCCAGTTCCTATTGTTATCTCCAAACAGGACTGTGCTAACAGAACCCGGAGGATCGATCGGGAAGTGCAGCGCCCCATTGGCGTCCCGGTAGTAGCCGTGAAGGATTCCTGAGCTGTCTATATAGTATCCCACCACCAACCGCTTTGAATTATTGATTTGGTAAGCAAGGGTCGTGCTAGCTGCCGGGACGCTAAACGACGTTACGGTTCCGCCAACGCTGACGAATGCCTGGCCGATCACGTCGTCGGTAGAAAACGTGCCGGTAAAGTCGTTGGCATCGTTTATCCCAAGCACAGCGGTGCTCAACGCGCCGGGAACATCGTAATCTGTGAAGGTGCCGTCCAACAGGAAAAACCCGTGACTGTTGCCATCGCTGGTGTTGTAGTCACCGCAGACTGTGCCCGAGTTATTGATGCCTCGTCCTTCGGTAAAACCCACGGTATCGTTAGGGTCGACGATCGGCGCGCTAAAGGTACCATTGCTGAACCGGACAAAACCGCGCACCACCCCGCTAGAATCGATGTACTCGCCAACGATGTCGCCTCTTGAGTTAATCTTTTGCGGCAAGGTTTGATTTCCGGTCCCGGGATAATCAAAAGTCGTGATCACTTCGATAGAGCCTGAGTTCGCTGCTTGCTGAGCGAACGTCCCCATCAATGGGAACACGAATAGAACTGCCAGAATGCTGTTAAGTATATGTTTTGGTTTCATGATGCTAAGAGATGCAATAAACCCGGCCAAAAGGGCTCAAAAATTCTTGGACAATTAAAAGTTTTAACATTCCGGTTTTGCGCTTTTACATCTCGATAACCGCCGCGACGGTTGTCCAACGGTTACCGAGATCGCGGAGCTGGAGGAGGACTAAAGATAAATTCCGCCGAAGGCCTAACCCCGAAGTAGGATGTCAAGCGTGACGAGCTGCCACTTGCGCCGAACGATTAGGACCGCGTCCTTGGCTAGCAGTTCTGTACGTCGCCTGAAATTCTCAACCGCAAGGTTACATGGCAGCAGGGACGCACGAAGTGCCTGCAGACCGTAACGTTCACGGCTCTTTTTTCTCGCACAATTTTTGGAAGGAAGGCTCGACGCGTAAAGGATCCCATATTGGATCGAGTCTAAGAAGGGCCGGCGTGATCGGCGCTGGGCTATAAAGCCCGCTACCATATGGCGTTTGCAACAGCCGCGTGAGAATTGAGATCGCACGACTATTGTCGCCGGTAATCATCTCTACTAAGGCTAGATCCTCTTCGAACCCGGGCCCGGACAGTCGATCTTTGCTACTCGGCGCAATGGTAATTGCACGCTGCGCTTCGTTCAGGGCTGACTCATTCTGGCCAACCATGGCATAGGCAACAGCCAGCGCTGCCGCAACAAAGGCGTTGTCTGGCTGCTCCTTCCTGAGCGGCTCAAGCGTGTTGCGCGCTTGCTCAGCGGAAGCCTTTGCTTGAGCGGTATCGCCGGCGACGCGCTGGGCCAATGCGAGCCCCACCTGTCTGCTGCCCTTTTCAATCCCAAAAACATCGTTGAGTCGAGCTTGTCCGGCTTGCACGAACTGGATGGCCTCAGTGTGATTTCGTTCAAGTCTCAATTGGGCGAGTTTGACCCGAACGGCCGGGTCCGAATTGGTTTGTGCGTTTACCTGCACAAGCGATTTGGCGGCTTCTGGCAGATTACCTTCGGCCTGATAGATGGTGGCTTTTAATGCCGTTAGAGACAATTCGTTAGGGAGAATGTCCAGTGCGCGATCATAAAGCTTTAGTGCTGCCGGGAATTGTCGAAGCGCAGCGTATGTAAATGCCACTTCAGTCAGTAACGCCGTATTCCGCGGATTGAGGGCGAGGCCCCCTTCCCAATAGGCAACACTTTCATCCCAATGTCCCTCGCTTCCCGCAATTGCCGCAAGGGCGTATAAGACCTCGCTGTTACTTGGCAACATTTTGCTCACGCGCGCGAAGGTGGCTTTGGCCAGCCCGTAATCGTGCAGCACCCAATATTGATAATAACCCGTGAAGAGCAGAGTTTCGGGCGCGTTCGGTTGCAGTTTCTGCGCATGTTCTAAAGCTTCCTTTGCTGCATCGCGCCGAGCGGCAGTTGTGTCGCGGCGGTTAGAGTAAAGAAGCGCGTGTGCGCCGGAAAGCCGCGCCCAAGCTAGCGCAAAATTCGGGTCAAGCCGCACCGCCAGGTCATAAAAATCGATGGCTTTGAATAGGGCATCGCTCCAGTAGTTGCTGCGTGCTTCAAAAGCCAGCCCGCGTAAATAAGCATCGTAAGCTTCGGGATTATTTGTGGGGTTCGCAGCCAACGCTTGTTCTTCACCACCGGTCAGCGTCGCTTGTAACGACTCCGCTATTCCCTTCGCGATCTCGCTTTCGACGGCAAAGATATCACTCAATTTTCGATCATACGTCTCGGCCCAGAGCTGAGAGTCCGTTTGCGCATTAACTAACTGAACGTTGACCCGAACCTGATTCGTCGCTTTCTGGACGCTACCCTTAAGGATGTGCGCTACACGGAGTTGTTTCGCGATCTCCGAGAGATTGCCAGGCTTGCTTTGATACTGCTGTGTGGAAGTGCGCGAAATGACTCTCAAATCCGCAATCTTGGCGAGGCGCGTCAGGATTTCCTCCTGAATACCGTCAGCGAAATAGGCGTTATCCGGATCGCTACTCAGGTTTTCAAACGGCAGCACGGCGATACTTTTTCGCGTGATTGCCGCCGCCTCACCGGCATTTTGCTGAGATCGAGACCAAAACGCGGACAGAACTCCGGCCAGAACCATCACAACAACCGCGCTCGTCACGAGACGTGATCCATTCCGCTTGACCAGGCACTTCGCGCGATAACCAAGAGTAGGGTGACGCGCGACAACCGGCTTTCGCGCGAGATGGCGGCGAACATCAGCCGCGAGATCCGCTGCTGTCGGATAACGCATCCCGGGTTCCTTGCGCATCGCGAACAGGACGATCGCGTCGAGATCACCGCGCAACAGCCGCGTGGTTTCCGCATCAGAAGCAACCGTGCTGGGCGGCGGCGGAACTTGCTCGCCTACTACCAGGGCCAGTTCCTCACGCGTGGGACGGGCTGTGGAAAACCGGTGGGGCTTTTCGTCGCTCAACATTTCATACAGCAGCGCACCTAACGAGTAAATATCAGTCGCGACTGTTATCGGATCTCCTTTCGCTTGTTCTGGCGACGCGCAGATCGGCGTCAGATGCTGCTGTGCCCCGGTAGTCGATTGCGCCGCGTCTTCGTCTTTCGCCAGGAGCTTGGCGATCCCGAAATCGAGCAGCTTCGGCTCCCCTTCTGCGTTCGCTAGAATGTTGCTGGGCTTGATGTCGCGATGAACAACCAGATTCCGATGCGCAAATTCCACCGCGTCACAGATTTTCAAAAAGAGCTCCAATCGTTGACGCGTCGACAGCTTTTGCGCGACTGCAAATCGGGTCACCGGTGCGCCGACAATGTAGTCAATGATGAAGTAAGGCAGACCGTCGTCGGTCGTGCCTGCATCGAGCAGTCGCGCTATGTTTGGGTGATCGAGCTTGGCCAGGATCTGGCGTTCCGCTCGGAACCGGTGCAGGATCTCAGCCGTGTCAGCGCCTCGATTCAGTATCTTGATCGCGACTTGTTTCTCAAATTGACCGTCAGCACGCTCTGCCAGGAAAACTGTGCCCATCCCACCGCGGCCAAGTTCACGGACGATGACATAAGCACCTACGCGCTCTCCGCCGCGCGGCGGCTCCTCCTGCCAGAAAGTGGAAGCTGCGTTCTGGGCGCAATCTTCGAAGCTGTCGGTACGCTCGGTAAGAAGCGCCTCCGCTTCGGCCAGGAGTGACTCGGCCTCTTCGAGTAAATCCGTATCTTCACCGCAGCGTCTCTCCACCAAGGCAATCCGGGCCGCTGAAGAGTTTTGTTCCAACGCTTCGCCCAGAATCGTTTTCAAGCGATCCCAACGTTGCGGATCGATGTTCCCTTGCCCGAATCGGGTAGTTTTTGTGCTCACGGAGAATTTGAACCCCTAATTCGCAGATAGTTCTCGCCGAAGCCAAATTTTCGCCAGGGTCCAATCCCGCTTCACTGTGGCCGGCGAAATTTCCAGTAGCTCGGCTGTTTCCTCGACCGTCAGCCCGGCGAAAAATCGCAGTTCGACGATGCGCGCCTGTCGCTCGTCCAGAGCTTGGAGCACCTGCAATGCCTGGTCGAGAGCAGTCACATCAATTTTGCGGCTATCGTAAAATTCGAGAGTCAATCTCAGAGGATCCGAGCCGCCGCGTTTCAAACGGTGTCGAGCGACCGCGTAGTTAGTCAGTGTCTGTCGCATCACCCGTGCGAAGATTCCGATGAAGTGACTACGATTTTGCCAGACAAGATTTTCCTCGCCAATCAGGCGAAGGAAAGCCTCATGCACGAGCGCTGTCCGCTGAAGAGTATGAGCGGTCCGTTCGCCCCGCAGAAATGTCTCGGCCAGACGACGCAAGTCTTCGTAGACCTTCGGCATCATCTCGTTAATCGCGGCGGCATCGTCGCGCTTGGCATGATTCGCTTCACCACCAAGAGAAGGAGTCAACGGCCCCGCGGGGCACGGCGTTGGCCCCCCGGTGCGAACCCTTGCCATAACGGCAAAGCCTAACGCATCTCGTGCCGAGGCGTCCAGCCAGAGCTCATCACTCCGCACATCGATACGTTGTCGCAGTTCTGCACCGCTTTGCAGCAGAACCGGATTGGTCCTGGAAGTTTTTCTTTGGGCGTTTTGTGGACGGGACCGCCCATTGAAAACAGGGGGTCCTACACTGGTGCCGGGCTCAGCGCCGGCCTCAATCTTTCGTTTGCGTTGATTCAGCAAGACTGTGGCGTAGCAGTATCGATCGGCCAGGAATTACTATCTGTTAAATTTGCGCGAGCCCAATGCCCCATCCGCTTCTCGCACTAAGCCGTGAAGCACGCTGTTTGGGTGGAAGGAAAATCCGGTCACCGAGCCGTTTAGAGCAATGCTCCAGGCCTGGCCGGGAACCGGGCGCGCACCCGGCGCGTCAAAAGTGGTAATGGTTCGCGCAGATATTGGGATGTAAATTGCCAGGGCGACCAGGATAGTTGCCGCCGGTTGGAGTTTCCCTTTTGCGAAATCGAATGACTTTATACTCCTTAATGCAACGGCAAGCCGGAAAACGGCTCATTGTTCCGGTAAAATTTTGGGGACCTGGGTAACGGTCGTAAGGAGGGTTTGTTTCGGAACCATGATTATGATTACGAGGAAGAGCCCGAGCATCAGCATGACATGAGCAGAAGCGAATTCCGCATCGTATCCGCCGATCATACTGGCATCACCGTTTCAAATCTCGAACGTTCGCTCGCGTTTTGGCGCGATATTCTGGGTTTCGAGTTTTCGCATGCAGCGCATCAAAAAGGTGAATTGGCCCAGGAGATCACCGGCGTTGAAGGCGCTGAGCTAAAGCTTGCGGTCTTGAAGACGCCGGGCGGTCACAAGATTGAACTACTTGAGTATCTCGCGCCAGTGGACCGTAAACGCGCAAATGTCCGACCGTGCGACGTTGGCTCCGTGCATGTTGCGCTGCTGGTTGAAGATCTCAACGCTGTCCTCGATAGGGTTGCTTTCTCAGGCTGGAAAACAGCGGGGCAACCGCAAATACTCACAAAAGGCCCGAATGCCGGTAAGCGCGTCGTTTACATTCGCGACCCTGACGGAACAACAGTCGAACTAATGCAGCTACCTAAATGAATTGTTTATCCGCAGTTTTTACAGATTGACATACATTTCAGATACAAGATTCGTCTTGGATCTGGATTTCTTTTGAATTTGCGTAATCTGCGGTTGATGACTTTTTCATCCGACGAAAATTTCGCGCGGCAACTCGATCGCCAAGACCCGCTCGGTGATTTCCGTGAGAAATTTTCTCTGCCACTCGGCGCGGACGGGAAGCCGCTTATTTATTTCGCCGGAAACTCGTTAGGTCTAATGCCAAAATCGGCGAGGCAAGTTGTGGATGATGAGCTGGACAACTGGGCCATGCTTGGCGTCGATGCACATCACGCTGCTGGGTCGCCATGGTATTCGTATCACGAAGCGCTGCGCGAACCGACGGCCCGGCTTGTTGGCGCGAAGCCCATCGAAGTGACCTGCATGAATAGCCTCACTGTGAACCTTCACCTAATGATGGCGACATTTTATCGGCCAACCAACTCGCGTTTCAAAGTCTTGATGGAAGAGCCGGCGTTTCCTTCCGATACCTACGCAATAAAGACGCAGCTCGTTCACCACGGATTGGATCCGAAAGACGCGCTCATTCTGGCGCGCCCGCGCAAAGGCGAATTCACCTTGCGGACCGAAGACATCCTGGACCTTATCGACAAGCACGCCGATGACCTTGTAGTGGTGATGATCGGCGCGATGAATTTTTTCACGGGGCAATTAGTCGACATCAAAACGATCACGGCTGCAGCACAGAAACATGGAATCGTCGCCGGATTCGATCTCGCGCATGCTGCCGGCAACGTGCCGGTCTCGCTGCATGAATGGAATGTCGATTTCGCCGTGTGGTGTTCGTACAAATACTTAAATGCCGGTCCCGGCGCAGTCGCGGGCGCGTTCGTGCATGAACGTCACGCGACGAATACAGGATTGCCGCGGCTCGCCGGTTGGTTCGGGAACGATCCAAATACACGATTCAGATTGCATCTCGAGCCGGAGTTCGTCCCTGTTGCGTCAGCTGACGGTTGGCAGATTAGTAATCCGCCAATCTTGTCGATGGCGCCGCTGCGCGCTTCGCTGTCAATTTTC
This sequence comes from Candidatus Udaeobacter sp., assembly GCA_036264275.1. Taxonomy (GTDB): domain Bacteria; phylum Verrucomicrobiota; class Verrucomicrobiia; order Chthoniobacterales; family UBA10450; genus Udaeobacter. The sequence continues at coordinate 7,223 of DATARG010000003.1, forward strand.
GACGCCGCCGGAGGGATGGAACCGCTTCGCGCAAAATCGGTGGCACTCACCGGTTATCTCGAATTTTTGATCGAACAAATCGGTTCAAAGAAATTCTCGATCGTTACTCCCTCGGACTCGAGTGCGCGCGGCGCGCAATTATCGATCCAGGCACACGACCATCCAAAGCAGTTGCACGAAGAACTCGTGGTTGCTGGTGTGAAATGCGATTTTCGCGAGCCAAACATCATCCGCGTCGCGCCAACTCCGCTTTACAACACGTTCCATGAGGTCTGCCGATTCGCACAGATTCTCGCCGCTCACAAATGATTGCCCGCGCAGCGGTTCGGCAAGCGATGACGTTGCCCTACAGTTCCGACCAGCAGCCTTTTGTAGAAGTCACTTCATGAATGTCATTCTGAGCGAAGCGAAGAATATCTCGGACCGAGTTTGGTCCAGGCGTCCCAAGGGAATAGAACCAGAGATGTTTGAAAGCCTGGCCTCATGCTTCGCATTTCGTTGCAGCGCTCCTCCCAACATGACAACGCATATACTAGACAGAGTGGGTTCTAGGCTATAGCTCGCTACGAAGAGCGCCGTTGGAAAGATTGCCGGGATGGAAAACTTTGTCTGCGTGCAATGCGGAACGCAGTTCGCTGAGACTGCGCAACCGCCATCACGCTGTCCAATTTGCGAAGATGAACGGCAATTCGTCCGTCACAGCGGCCAGGAATGGACGACGCTCAAACGCCTCGCGGCTGACCATCACAATCGCATCGAAGAGGAGGCGCCGCGGCTTCTGGGAATCGGCACAGCACCGGAATTTGCGATAGGCCAGCGTGCGTTACTTCTTCAATCGCCCGAAGGAAATCTACTGTGGGATTGCATCACTCTTCTCGACGATCAGACAGCTGCTGACGTGAATGCCCGCGGCGGTCTGCGAGCCATCGCGATTTCGCATCCGCATTATTATTCCGGTATGGTCGAATGGGCGGAACGTTTCGACGCGCAAATTCTTTTGCATTCTGCCGATCGCGAATGGGTGATGCGCAAAAACCCGCGCATACAATTCTGGGAAGGAACAACACTTTCGCTTTGGGATGATCTAACGTTGATCAACTGTCGCGGTCACTTTGAGGGCGGTGCGGTGTTACACTGGCCCGCCGGTGCCAACGGCCGAGGCGCTTTGCTCACAGGCGACATTATCCAAGTCGTGCAGGACCGCCGATATGTCAGCTTCATGCACAGCTATCCGAACCAGATTCCACTGGGAGCGGTTGCAATCCACCACATCCTCGACGCAATCAAGCCGTTTGCATTCGAACAAATTTACGGCGCTTGGTGGAAAGCGAATGTTCTCGCGGACGCCAAAACTGCCGTAACACGGTCCGCCAAACGTTACCTGCGATGGATCAGTCGTTAGGCTTTGGAAGCGACGCGAGACTGCGTTTCATTCCGCGAAGCACAGGCTGCCAGCCTTTAGTTCGCGGCAGCCCGCGGCGAATCGAGTAGTCACGCGTTCGCTGTTGCCAAATTGCATTCGGCAAGCTGCCGAATGTTACAGGACAGCGGCCTGTGCTCCTCAGACAGCAGCGTCATCACCTCCCTATCAAATCATCAAGAATTCGCGGAAAGGCGATCGCAGCAGGCTCGCGCACTGATCGCGTTGCGAACTGTGTGAGTGGCGTTTCCTCAGGATTGATTTCGATAAGTTCGCCGCCGCGGCTCGCTCGCAACGCCCAATCGATGATGTAACCAAAGGTAGCCGTCGTTCCGGCCACGATCACAACATCGCAAGCTCCGCCATCCAGAAAATCTTCAACTCTTTGCAGTTCGTTCCAAGGCAGCTGTTCACCAAACCAAACGACGCCTGGCCGCATCAACGCATGGCATTCGCGACAGCGCGGTAGGTCCACATCATCGTCCGAGGTAGGGGCGGTGGAAAGTCCGGCCGTTACTTCGCATCCGTTACGGGACGGCAATCGCCTAGATCGAGGATAAATCCCGCGTGGCGCGAGCGGTTCAACTGAACCGCCTCTACCTGAATATGAAAAGTCGCAGCGCGAACAGCGGGTGACGAAAATGTCTCCGTGAATTTGCACCATCCTTTGTGCCGGTGTTCCTGCGCGCGCGTGCAGATCGTCCACGTTCTGCGTGACGAGCAGGAATTCGTCGACACAGTGGGCAAGTTGTGTGATTGCTTCGTGCGCAGCATTTGATCGCGCATTGCGTATGTGTTGCCGCCGTTCGCGATACCATTCCCAAACTAATTTGGGATCGCGCGCGAATGCTTCCGGCGTCGCAAGCTTTGTGGGATCAAGATTCCTCCAGTAGCCATCCTTTCCGCGAAAAGTGGGTATGCCGCTTTCGGCCGAAACACCTGCGCCGGTCAGGACGAAGACACGCACCACGTAAAATCCAGAAGAAACGGCGATTTCCAAATCATCACTAAAGAGGTGTTTGTGGCGTGGCGGGCGCGATCGTTCCGTTGGTAATGGAAAAACTAGGGGCTGATCCCACGATGGCATCCAGCATTGTCGTCACCACTTTCACCGACGTTGGCTGCCTTCTAGTTTTTCTCGGGCTGGCTGCCGTAATGATCTGAATCGATCAACTCAGCGCGTGCTTAAAAAAGATAGCCTTGCCGAGCGGGCTGCGTTATCAGTCGCCCACTATGAAACAGAAAGTATTGGTTTTAATCGTTCTTACCGTTTGCGCTTGGTCTCCGGTTTTTAGCGCTCCCGACACTCCCGAAACGCGACGCAAAGAGGCCGAACGTTATCTCCAGGTCAGCCCGCCAAAGGCATTGTTTGCGGATATGGCTGACAAAATGGCTGAAACTCTTCCGGCGGATCAACGTGAGCAATTCAAGAAAGTAATGACTACCCAGGTGGATATTGCCGCATTATCCAAAGCGATGACAGATGCGATGGTAAAAAATTTCACGACCGAAGAGCTGAAGGCGTTGGCCGATTTTTACGGCTCACCCGTCGGAAAATCGGCGATGCAGAAATTTGGTGCTTATATGGCAGACATAATGCCTGTGGTGCAGGCTGAGATTATGAAAGCCGCCACGAAGATGAACCACTGACTTTGCGGATTAGGTGCTGCCGAATCAATCGTCCCAGTAAACAAGATTTTGAATCCGCGGATTCTGTGGCCACGGCCCCTGTAGGCCGCCTAACGAACTAGGCCTAACGAGACCGGCCATAGCCAGTGGCTACAACCATGCTTAGGAGCGCGGTTGTAAAAGACCTCAAGACCGCCGGTTAAAGCGGTGCGAGGACGCATCACATTTCCAACACCGAAAGTTCTCGCGAGTCCAGCGCTTCGCGCGAAAGCTGAACTGACGTCTGACTTTTGAACTCGAATTTCTGAACTAATCCCAGCCGATCTGGCGGCCTTTGTTTTGTTCTTCCAGCCAGCTCATCAGCGGTTTGAAGTATTCCATCATTGCGCGAGTGGAGATGTCTTCGCCGGTCGCTTCTTTCAAAACTTTACGCCAATCTTCGGTGCCGCCTTTTTTCAAAATGTCGTTGAGCCAGGTACCCACTTCCTTGTTATCGGCGTAATTACATGATTGCGGCGACTGATGCAGAATTTTGCGCGCGATGTAGTCGTGCAACTGAAATTTAAACACCGTGGCGAACGCGTAATTGTAATAATACGCCGGAGTATCGTTAATGTGCGTTTTCGTGGCGGCATCGCAAAATTGTTCACTTCGCGGTGATGGCGGCTCGATGCCTTGAAACTCGCCGACATATTTCCACCAGCGGGCGTTCCATTGGTCCTGCGGTAAATTACGCGCGTAGATGTCTGCCTCCCAATGCGGCATGGTTCCGCAGGAAAAATAGATAAACGGCAGCGAGCGGGCGAGCGCGTCGTCCAGAAGGAATGCGGTTTTGTCCGCATTGAATTCGTGCGGCAAAACGCCCCGCGATTGCAAATAGGGGACCTGACTTGAGGCAAGCGAAATCAATTCGCCTATGCCTTCATGGAATCCAGGCGCCGCCCCGAGTCGCAACAAGTATGGAACCTCCGGGCGCGTGTAAGCCTTGAAGTAGTAACCATGCCCGAGCTCATGGTGCGCAGTGAAAAACCACCGTGAATTTGGTTCGATGCTTTGCAAGGAACGAATGTCGTTTTCAAGGTCGATATGGAAGCAGAATGCGTGCGTGTTTTTCTTCCGCGTGGAATCAGGTGGAACGGGGTACAAATCCGATTTCTCCCAGAAACTTTGCGGCAACGGCGAGAATCCAAGCCCGGTGTAAAATTGCTCAGCCGTCTTGATGATCCACTCCGGTTTTCGGCCTTCGAAGTATTTTTCAATATTTGCTGCTTCAACGAGCCCCGGCCATTCCTGTGCCCAGCGATTGGTGACCCAGTGCGCAGGAATTTTCTTCGGCACTGGCTGATGAAATTTTTCCGCGAGCTTGTATTTCGCCCAGGTATGCAATTGCAAATAAAGCGGGCGCAACGTGGCCATCCAGTCGTCAAGCATCTTTAGCATCTCGTCGCTCGTCATTCCGTAGGCGGCGACCTGGAGCGAAAAGTAATCCGGATACTGCATCTCTTTGGCCACACCGTTTCGCAGATCGCGCAGTGTGACGAGATTTGGTTTTAGTACCGGCCCGATTTCCTTCGACGCTTCCCAGACTGCTTTGCGTTCGTCCAGATCGACGCTCTTCTCCAGTTTATTGTCGATTTCGTTAGCCGTGATTTTCAGGCCGTTAAATTTGTATTCGAAGCCGTTCATCAGCGATGCCTGTTTCGTCTCGGCGGCGACGCGTTTGCCCACCAACTCAGGATTTGTCATCGGCCCTTCTGCTGCATTCAACAGAACCTGTTTTAATTGACGCACAGTCAGTTCCTTAAGTTCCCTCTGGTGCGTCAGCAGTTCGCGCGCTTCGTTGATGATCGCAGCATTGCCATTAAACGCGGCGTACGCTTTGCCGGTCGCCTCCACGGCGGCATCGTGCTCCGGTGTTACGTCGGTCATCGCATTCCATTGCGCCTCGCTGTTGACTCGAAACAGAGCTTGATAACCGGCATTCGCGAGCGCGAGGAAACGATCAGCGCGCTCCTGGATTGGAGAGGCAGCGTGCAGGTTAAATTGGAGCACAAAAAGAACAAAGATTAAGACCGAGAGACAGCGGAAGAGTAGCTGGCGCATGGTGCGGAAAGTAGTCGAAACGAACGTTGTCGGGCAAGTGCTCAGCTTTCCGTTTGAATCTATGTCAATTTGCGATAGGCGATCCCGGGCAGGGGATGTTTGTAAGAGAGCCACAAAAACACGAAGCCGATAATCGGCATTAGTACATTAATTGGAAGAACCAGTCCCACATTTCCCGGCGAAAAATTGTGCGCCACGATCATCTGGGAAATGTGACCACCGGCTGCGCCTATTGAGAAAGCCCACGATGGAATCAGTGTCGCGAACCGAAAGGGCAAGCTCGCCTTGAAAGCAATGACTCCTGCGATTCCCACACGGATTGTGAAGAGGAGAATCCTCACTCGCGTCTAACTTCCGGCAGATTCTGCCGGCCCGCTCTTTTCGCCCCCAACCAGATCAACGCGAACAACAGGATCCGTCGGTAACACGATTGGCCCCTCCCATCGCAGAAATCCCGCAGGCGCGGGATTCGTTAGCCAGATCCTTGTGTCGGGCACATCGACAAAGAATTTCGCGATGAATGGAATTTCCGGATGAATAATGAAACGATCGCCCTTTAGCGAACGTCCAGACATTCTCATGCGGTCAACGCCGCCGTGAGAAATTGTGACGGTTACAACCTGCGGGCCAAGCGTTGGGAACGGCGAAAAACCGACTGCCTTAAGTTGAACTTGTTCGCCACTCAGAAGGCGTTTGCGCAGATTACTCAAAGCAAGGCTGAACCCAAACCCCGCAAACGTCCGTCCCGGTTCAACATTAATCTTTTTGGATACCTCCTTATTCTCCGGGCGGATGTGTGCGCTGGCGATTCCATTCGAAAAATCCACAGTGAATTCACGCTGCGACTTTCCATCTTTTGATTCTTTCCAGGACCATTTTCCTGAATCAGTTCTGGTTGCTGTCGAAATTGCGCCTGTTCCTCGTACACTTGGCCGGCGGAAAATTTGTGGGTGATAACTACATGTAGCCGGTTGTTTTCTACCCATTGCCGGAATTCGCTGTTGGCGAGTTTTTTCCCTTTGATGTCGTAGACGCCGGGATACCCGTGGGCCGCAGCCGCCGGCTCAGTTACTTCAATTGCGAAAGCAGACAGAGCGACACAATGAACAACCAGGATTGAGCAAAGAGCTGTCAATGTTTTCTGTATGCGCATACCTCTAAAGGTTTCGAGGTATGGCTTAGGAACGGTGGCATTGAAGTAGCGCTGAATTTGAGATTTGGGTAACGTCGCTGTTACCAAATCAGTGATATTTGTGATCGACAATCATGCGAGTGGCGCTATCCTCGTGGCAATGAGTGCTGACATACTCTACTCGCCAGAGGCTGTAGATGCCTTGCAGGTTATCTTTACGTCGGCGCTCGGAGCCTGGCGATAGAAGGCGACCGTTTTTCAACGGGCGCTGATTCATCTCTCCCGCAAGAGATCTGTCTCTGCGTCTGTCGACATATACCCAACCACTTATGATCAAATGTTAATCGTAATGAAGCCCAACGCCGCGGCATCGGAAATCGATGCGGTGGTAAGTGTTATTGAAGCAGTCGGCTTTCGTGCTCATCCCATGCCGGGAGCGACACGGACTGCGATCGGCATTACCGGTAATGAAGGACCGATCGATGGCCGTCGTTTTGAAAATCTGGCTGGTGTTGCGGAAGTCATCCGCGTCACAAAGCCATACAAATTGATCACGCTCGACCTTCGACCCGATAAAACTGTAGTTCGTGTTGGCGACGCGATGATCGGCAACGGCGAATTGGCAATCGTTTCCGGGCCGTGCGCGATCGAGAGCCGCGAACAAGCATTCGCAATTGCGAAAACAGTGCAGCAAAGTGGTGCGCGCTTCTTTCGTGGCTGTGTTTGGAAACCTCGAACTTCTCCTTACACGTTCCAGGGCCTCGGCGAAAAAGGCTGGGAAATTATGTCGGCCGTTCGCGAGGAGTTCGGGCTCAAGATCGTGACTGAAGCCGTCGAGGAGTCGCATGTCGATCTCGTCGAAAAGTATGGCGATGTGATTCAAATCGGCGCGCGCAACATGCAGAACTTCTCGCTTCTGAAACGCGCGGGCCGTTCCAGGTTGCCCGTGCTGTTAAAGCGCGGAATGGCTGCAACACTCGAGGAATGGTTGCTCGCGGCGGAGTACATCATGGCCGAGGGGAATTACAATGTGATCCTCTGCGAACGCGGTGTACGCACGTTCGCGCAGCATACGCGAAATACGCTAGACCTCGCCTCGGTGCCCGCGATCCGGCGCATTTCACATTTGCCCGTCATTGTCGATCCTTCGCATGGCACCGGCACGGCATACATGGTCACGCCACTCGCCCGAGCGGGGGTTGCAGCCGGCGCGGATGGCCTCATGATCGAAGTCCACAATCAGCCGGAGCTCGCTCTTTCTGACAGCGCACAAGCG
>DATARG010000074.1:0-6032 GCA_036264275.1 Candidatus Udaeobacter sp.
CGATCGCATTAGAACCGCCGCCTACGCACGCAATCAACGCGCGCGGCAACTTGCCTGCTGCCGACAAAATCTGTTCGCGCGCTTCCCTGCCAATCACGCTTTGAAATTCGCGGACCATCAGCGGATATGGGTGCGGTCCAAGTGCGCTGCCTAACAGGTAGTAAGTGTCGTGCACGTTTGTCACCCAGTCGCGCAGCGCTTCGTTGATTGCGTCCTTCAGCGTGCGCGTGCCCGCATTTACTGTGATCACCTCCGCGCCCAGTAATCGCATGCGGAAAACATTCAGCGCTTGTCGGCGCACATCTTCCGCGCCCATATAGATCACACAACGTAATCCAAACAATGCGCATACCGTTGCCGTCGCGACGCCGTGCTGTCCCGCACCGGTCTCGGCGATGATGCGTTCTTTACCCATGCGCCGCGCAAGTAAGGCCTGTCCGACGGCATTGTTAATTTTATGCGCGCCTGTATGCAACAGGTCTTCGCGCTTCAGATAAATTTGTGCACCACCCGCGTGTGCAGTCAGCCGCTGCGCGTGAAACAACGGCGTCGGTCGGCCACAGTAATCTCGTAATAACACATTGAGTTCGCTCCAAAAATTCGGGTCGCCTCGAGCGTGCGTAAATTCACTCGTTAGTTTCTCCAGCGGCGCGACCAATGTTTCGGGAACGTAGCGGCCACCAAACTTGCCCCAATGTCCATGCTCGTCCGGTTCGCTCGATGTGATCATAAATGCTTTGTCATGTCCGCTGCAGCGGATTCGTCCTGTGGCGAATTGAGCGGACCGCTGCAACGAAATGCGAAGCACGAGGCCACGCTTTCAGACACCTCTGACCTATTGCAGTAGGTTTCACCTAAAACACCATTCGCGATCCTTCGCTTCGCTCAGGATGACATTGCGAGGATTGCTTGTGAGCCGACGTTGCGTGCACAGCGCGTTCCGCTGCTCTCACAGCAACGATGAATTCTCTTAATGCACCATGATCTTTCACGCCGGGTGCGCTTTCTAGTCCACTACAAACGTCGACCGCATGGGGCGTCACCGCCGTGATCGCTTGACCAACGTTCCGGGCGTTCAAACCACCGGAAAGAACCAGGAATCGCGTGTAGGGCGTCGCAGCCCGCGCAGCGGACCAATCGCAGGTCTGACCCGTGCCGCCCCAGAGTTCGGGATGGTACGCATCGATGAGTACATCGCAATGTGGGAAGGCTGCTGCGTGTTCTGGCTCAAATTGCGCATCAGTCGAGAGCGCGCGAATCACGCGAAACTCCAGAGCGAGTTCGCTGCACGATTCAGGTGTTGCATGTCCATGCAATTGAATGCACCTAACCCCGGCAGTTTTGGCGACCTTTCGAATTTCAACAGGATCCGGATCGACAAAAACGCCAACGGCGCAGATTTCCGCCGGTAGCGCGTCCACAATTCGACGAACGACCATTGGCTCGACATACCGCGGACTCTTCGGATAAAAATTAAAACCAATCATGTCTGCGCCGAGCTCGACGCAGACGCGTGCATCGTGCTCGTTTGTAACCCCGCAAATCTTAATTTGGATTCGGTTCAGACGATGGACTGTAGCCACGGCGCTGCGCCCCGTCGGGAATCCATCTGGACCGGCCACAGGCCGATGGGTACAACCAGTTTGCACTGCGTCCTGATCTGCCGCTTTCGCTAATAATTCCCGAAGCGCCGCTTCGGGATCCGGCGCGCGCAGTAGCGCCTCGCCGATGAGAAAACCGCGGAAGCCAAGCGCCCGCAGATGACGAAGAGATATTGGGTCTTGTAATCCACTCTCGGAGATCATGATTCGATCGTGGGGAGCTTCAGCGATCAAACGCTTGCCCGTATCCAATGAAGTTCGAAAAGTCCGAAGGTCACGATTATTCACTCCGATAATTGTGGCACCCGCGGTCACCGCGCGACGCAACTCTTCTGATGTGTGCACTTCGATCACGGCATCGAGACCGAGTTCGTCCTCCGCGGTTGCGCGCAATTTTGCTAAGGCTGCTTCGTCAAGAGCTGCTACGACCAAAAGGACAGCATCGGCGCCGGCGGCAGCCGCTTCGTAGATCTGGATTTCGTCGATAATAAAATCTTTGCGTAACAGCGGAAGAATTGTAGTCGCGCGAATCGCGGCGAGATCGAGAATCGAACCGCCAAAGTATTGTTCGTCCGTCAGTACAGAGATAGCACAGGCGCCGCCGCGCTCGTAACGCGTAGCAACATTAGTCGCCGACAGATCGTTGCGGATCGTTCCAGCCGATGGCGACCGGCGTTTGAATTCCGCGATAATGTTGACTCCTCCGGAGTTCGACTCTAGCGCTCGCAACAATCGATGCGGCGTAGCGTTTGTTCGAACCCCCAACGCACGGTCGCGAAAACCTTGAATGGCCCGATTGGCGCGAAGTCGCGCGACGACCTCGCGCTTTCGATCAACGATTTCAGAGAGGATATTGGCCATCATCAGCTCCGATTTGTCTCGCCAATTAGTGCTTCCAGTTTCGAAGCCGCATCTCCGTTATCGATGCTTTCGCGCGCCATTGCTGTCGCGTTTTGAAAATCGTTTGCGACGCCCGCGAGATACAGCGCCGCAGCAGCGTTTATGACGACCAGATCGCGCGACACAGCAAAATCGCCATTTTTTTCCCCTTTCAGAATTGCGCACATCACTCGTGCATTCTCGATTGGGTTTTCCGGGCGCCGGCTACCGGATCGGCGCTGTAATCCAAAATCCTCGGGAGAAACCGAAAACGTCTTCACGTTGGTGCTAGCCGAGCACGCCGCGATGAAGGTTTCGCCTGCGATCGTTACCTCATCCAGTCCGTCGGAACCGTGAACGACCCACGCTTTTTTCACACCCAGAACACTCAGCGCGGATGCGATACGCTCAACAAGTGAAGAATGCCACACGCCCAGAAGTTGAAATGGCGCGCGCGCCGGATTCGTTAGGGGACCCAGCAAATTGAACGTCGTACGCACGCCCAATTCCCGGCGCACTTGTGCGACACGCGCGGTAGCACGATGAAAAAGCGGCGCAAAAATAAAACAGATTCCGTGGTCGTTGAGACAACGTTCCACGATTTTTGGAGCGGCGGCAGTATTAACGCCGAGCGCTTCCAGAACATCGGCGCTCCCGGAATTCGAGGACGAAGCACGCGCACCGTGCTTCGCCACAGGCAAGCCCGCACCCGCGATGACGAAGGCTGCGGCCGTTGAAACATTGAACTGCTTGGCCGCACTCGAACCTGTTCCTGCCGTATCGATGAAGTGTTCGTGCCGCGAATGCAACGGGATCGCACGTTTTCGCATCGCTTCGGCCATGCCCGCAAGCTCGTCGACCGTTTCGCCCTTGGCCGTCAAAGCGATGAGCGCGGCTGCTATCTGCGTATCCGTGGCAGATGGCTCAAGCAACGCGTCGAGAAAATTCGCTGCGTCGGTCCGTGAAAGATTTTCTCCGCGCACGAGACGCATCGTCGCCTCGCGAAGATCGAGATTGCTGGTTTCGCTTACCACCGATTGCAGGTTCATCCCGTTCTTATCTGGCTGGCCATTGCGATCGCCTTCATCATTGCACGGGCTTTGTTAACTGTTTCTTCGTACTCCCGCTGCGGGTCTGAATCGGCGACGATGCCGGCACCCGCCTGGAAGTACGCATGCCGGTCTTTCAACACGGCACACCGCAGCGCGATGCAAGAATCAAAGTTTCCGTCGAACCCAAAGTAGCCGATGGCGCCTGCATAACAGCCGCGCCGCGTTTTTTCCAATTCGCTAATGATTTGCATCGCCCGGATTTTGGGTGCGCCCGACACAGTTCCCGCGGGAAAGGTCGCTCGAACTGCGTCAAACACGCTGCAGTCGCTGCGCAGACGGCCTGTCACGTTGGACACGATATGCATGACATGGCTGTAACGCTCGATCTGCATGAACTCTGTTACCCGGACGGAGCCGAATTCAGCCACTCGACCAACGTCATTGCGTGCGAGATCGACCAACATAATGTGCTCGGCGCGCTCCTTCGGATCCGCCAGCAACTCCGCGGCGTTAGCTTCATCTTGCGCTGGAGTAACGCCACGCACGCGTGTGCCTGCGATTGGACGAATCTCCACCGTGTCACCGGTTAAGCGGACATGCATCTCCGGTGAACTGCCCACCAGCGAAAAATCACCACCGAAATTGAGACAAAACATGTACGGAGAAGGATTGATAAAACGAAGGCAGCGGTAGAAATCGAGTGGTGTGCCGCTGAACGGAGATTCGAATCGTTGCGATAGTACGACCTGAAAAATATCGCCCGCCAGGATGTATTCCTTCGCGCGGTTAACTGCGCGTTTAAATTCCTCCGGCTCAAAATTGCGCTGGTAGGATTGGCCGGCTGTGCCAAGCGAAGCGGCGTCTCTATCTGCAGATTGCGGTTCGTCCTCTGCAACGGGAACAAGTGAGAGCTGGGTCGGTTGCGAGAGTTTACGCGCGATATCATTAATCGATTCCTTCGCCCGCGAATAAACCTTCTCAATCCCACCATCCTCGAGGAATGCGTTCAATACGATTTTCAAGCTGCGCAGCCGATGATCAAAAATCAGGATGGCACTTGGAATCATCAAGAGCGCTTCGGGCAGTCCAAGTTCATCCCGAGATGGGAGCGGAACTTTAGATTCGAAAAAGGGGATCGCTTCGTAACCAATGAAGCCGACGGCGCCGCCCGCAAACCGCGGCAGCTCCGGACGCGATACAAACTGATAGCGGCTCATCAGCTTTCGGACTTCGTCAATTGGACCGCGGCTTATTTGCCGTCGGTGCTCCTTTTCACGCTCGGTGATTCGAACCTCCCGCCCGTGGCTCTGCATCACCACGCGAGGATCGAGGCCGATGAACGAAAACCGGCCTGAGACATCATTCTTTTCGGTCGACTCGAATAGGAAGCTGTACCCACCGCAGTCCAGTTTCTTGAAAGCTGAAACTGGCGTTTCTCCATCCGCGATGAATTCTGCGAAAATGGGAACGACGTTCCCGTGCTTCGCGAGCTCAACAAATTCGCCCAGAGTCGGAGTGACTTGCGCCGTTGCGGTCATACGAGCGTCAAAAATCGCGCAAGGACTTTTTTGCCATCGTGTGTAAGCACGGACTCGGGATGGAATTGCACTCCGTACACTGGGAATTCGCGGTGGCAGAGTCCCATGATCTCTCCATCATCGCTTTCTGCAGTAATTTCGAGACACGCAGGCACTGAAGTTCTCTTCACCACAAGTGAATGATATCGGCCGGCTTCGAACGAAGTGGCCAAATCGGAAAAGAGATCGTTCCCATTATGCGTAATAGTCGATGCCTTCCCGTGCATCAGTCGCGAAGCACGCACGATTTCTCCGCCTTAGGCTTCGGCGATGCATTGATGTCCCAGGCAAACACCCAGAATTGGAGTCCGTATGCCAAACGCCAGAATGACGTCTTTACTGATCCCAGCCTCGCGTGGTGTACACGGCCCTGGCGAAATGCAAATACGATCCGGTGTTAAGGCGGCAATTTCCTGCAACGAAATCGCATCATTCCGCCTAACGACAAGCTCACACCCAAGCTCGCCGAAATACTGCGCGAGGTTGTAAGTAAAAGAATCGTAATTATCGATCAGCAGGAGCATGTTTGGATTCGGTGAGAGCGATCTCAGACTTCTCATTCTGAGCGAAGCGAAGCTGCAACGCAGCGGACGAAGTCCGCGAGGCCAGGCTTTCCATCTCGGATCTACTTTGGGAGCAATGCCGTGGCAGGAGAAACCAGAGATGTTTCGCTTCGCTTAACATGACAGCGGTATTTAGATCATTGAGGTCCCGTTTAACGAGACGAGATCGTGAATCGCGCGGACCTCGGCGACGAGTTGAAGGTATTGCGACGGCGTTAGCGCTTGTGCGCTGTCAGAAAGAGCGAGCTCCGGCTGATTGTGGACTTCGATCATGAGGCCATCCGCGCCGGCTGCAACCCCCGCTCGGGCGAGTGGCGTGACCATGTATGCCGTGCCGGTGCCATGCGAAGGATCGACAAT
>DATARG010000121.1:0-3063 GCA_036264275.1 Candidatus Udaeobacter sp.
CCTTAATGAAATTGCCAATCGGAATCTATCACGCCCCCAGCGGGTTCTTTCCGGCCTTCTCCATATTGGCTCGAACGAAACGGATTTGCCTCGTTAAGCCAAAGCTGTTCTAGTCCGCGCAGAACTATGGCGAGTACCATCATTACCCACATACACGCCCGCGAAATTTTGGATTCACGCGGAAATCCGACGATCGAAGCAGATGTGCGAGTTGAGAGCGGCGCATGTGGACGAGCTGCCGTTCCGAGCGGAGCAAGCACAGGCGAACATGAAGCATTGGAATTGCGCGACGGCGACAAAAGCCGCTTCGGCGGCAAGAGCGTGAGAAAAGCGGTTGCTAACGTTAACACGAAAATTGCGCCCATTCTCAACGGACTCGATGCGCAGGATCAGGCAAACGTCGATAAGAAGCTAATCGAACTTGACGGTACGCCGACGAAAAAAAATCTCGGCGCCAATGCGACTCTGGCTGTTTCTCTGGCCACAGCCTGTGCGGCCGCATCCTCGGAAAACTTGTCTCTGTTTCGATACCTCGGCGGACCCGGCGCGCGAGTGCTTCCCGTGCCGATGATGAACATCCTTAATGGCGGCGCGCACTCGGACGCGCCGATCGATTTTCAAGAATTCATGATCGTGCCTCGCGGTGCTCCGAGTTTCTCGGAAGCACTGCGTTACGGCACGGAAGTGTATCACGCGCTCAAGTCTGTTTTGAAAGCGCGGCATCTTTCCACGGCCATTGGCGATGAGGGTGGCTTCGCGCCGCGACTCGATTCTGCTGAAGACGCATTGGAATCGATATCCGCAGCTGTTGATAAGGCGGGTTACAAGTTGGGCGACCAGATCTTCATCGCACTCGATCCCGCTGCTTCGGAATTCTACGACAGCGATGAAAATCTTTATGTTTTCAAGAAATCGGATGGGTCAAAAAAGACCGCGGAAGAATTGATCGATTACTACGCCGGGCTTTGCGCGCGGTTTCCGATTGTATCGATCGAAGACGGTTGCGCGGAGAACGATTGGGACGGCTGGAAAAAATTGACGAAAAAACTCGGTTCCAGGATTCAACTGGTTGGCGACGATCTTTTCGTCACGAATGTGAAGTTTCTTGAAAAAGGAATCGCCGAGCACGTCGCGAATTCCATTCTGATCAAGGTAAATCAGATCGGCACGCTGACAGAAACGCTGGCAACGATCGACGTGGCGAAGAAAAACAATTACACGACCGTGATCAGTCACCGGTCGGGTGAAACAGAAGATACCACTATCGCCGACATCGCAGTAGGGACAAACGCGGGCCAAATTAAGACCGGCGCGCCATGCCGCAGCGATCGCGTGGCCAAGTACAACCAGTTGTTGCGGATCGAAGAAGAACTTGGTGACAAAGCCGTATACGGCGCTACAATCCGCTGAAGTGGAGCACGGTTACGCTGATTTCCGCGCGCGTCGCGAAGCCACAGTCTGGCAGCGACTTAACCGGGTTCTTCTCGTTCTTTTGATCATCGCCGTCTGGCTCGTCATCGTGAGTCTGTTCGTGCCACCGTATAAGAAATTGATGCAGAGCCGCACGGAGATCGACAACCTCCAACAACAGGTCGACGAGCAACAAACTTTGCTGGCGCGGCAGACGCGCGAGGTCACCTTGCTTAAGACCGACGTAAGCTATCTCGAAACGATCGCTCGCGACCGCCTTGATCTGATGAAAGAAGGCGAAACCATTTTTCGGCTCGAGACCGCGCGTGCAAAGGCGAAGCCCGTCGCTCCCGCGCGCAAGTAGGCCTAGAGACGCTCGCCGCGGCGAACACAGCTGCACTTTTGCACTTTACGCCGACTCAAATTATCGTTCCCTCATGCCAACGGAAATCTCCATTCCAGATGCTGAGGATCTGAAGTCGCGCGTCCGCGAGTTGCGGAGGTTTCTTTGACGTCGAGCAGCTTCAGAAAAATCTAGCTGTAATTGAAGCGCGGATGGCTGCGCCCGATTTCTGGTCGAATCGGGAGCGCGCACAGGCTGATGTCGAGGAAGTCTCGCGACTGCGTTCGTTAATCAATCCATTTCAACAATTGGAACGAGAGATCGAAGATTTCAACGCGTTACAAGAACTGGCGGCGGAAGAGAGCGACCCAGCGCATCGCGCGCAGGCGGAGAAAGAAGTAGTTACCGAGCACGACCGACTGGCTCATAAACTGGACGAGCTCGAGTTGCGCCAGTTTTTATCCGGCGAAAATGATCGCGCCAACGCTTTCGTTACGATTCATTCCGGTGCCGGTGGGACCGAATCGTGCGATTGGGCCGACATGCTGCTTCGGATGTACCAACGCTGGATTGAGCGCAGCGGTCTTAAATCGGAAACAGTCGATATTCAGCAGGGCGAAGAAGTCGGAATCAAATCGGTGACTTTGCTCGTTACAGGCGAGTACGGCTATGGACATCTGCAAACCGAGCGCGGCGTGCATCGGCTTGTGCGTATCTCGCCGTTTGACGCGAATAAGCGGCGACACACTTCATTCGCGAGTATCGACGTTGTGCCCGAAATCGCCGACACTGCGCCGATCGAAGTTAATCCGGCCGATCTCGAGATCGGCACGTTTCGCAGCGGCGGCAAAGGCGGACAGAACGTGAACAAGGTCGAAACTGCGGTGCGGATTTTGCACAAACCGAGCGGAATAGTGGTTGCCTGCCAGGCCGAGCGCAGCCAGGGCCGCAACCGCGAACTGGCGATGAAAATGTTGAAAGCAAAACTTTATCAACTCGAAGAAGACAAGAAACGCGCCGAGATAGAGCGGCAATATGGCGAGAAAGGCGAGATTGCGTGGGGAAATCAAATTCGGTCGTACGTGTTTCAGCCGTATCAGATGGTGAAAGACCACCGCACCGGCGCCGAAACGAGCAACGTGCAAGCCGTGATGGATGGCGGCATCGACATGTTCATCCAGGCGAAATTGCGGGGTGAGAAGGCGAGTAAAGGCGAAGCGAGTGACGCCGATCCTCAACACTAGTTAGGCCAAGGATCTGCTTATCACGCTGGAAAGCGGTACAGCAGCGCCGCACTCCAAGAGGTGTCC
>DATARG010000191.1:0-10624 GCA_036264275.1 Candidatus Udaeobacter sp.
GACGCATCCGCTCGTACCGCGATCCACCATATTCATGGCGCTTCGTATTGGCGGACAGTCGCTTGAGTTCATTGCGACTTGGGAACGAATATAAGCGCCGACGTTCGCAACGGCATGATTAGCTTGATCTGAGCGAATTTCTGCTGAAGAACCGACATTGGTGCATTGCCGTTGCGTATCACTCGATTATAAAGTCATGGCGGAACGCACCCGGACTGTGGAAAAATTTCCTTTCATGGATTACGTCGGCAATCCACTGCTGACTTGCCTCTTTTTGGCGCTGCTCTGGCTTCAGTGGCGATTCCCGTTGCGACGGCAACATTTCAAAGTGCTCCACCGGCTGGTGCGGAATTTTGTGCTTTCGATTCCCGGTTTCCTCATTGTTCGCCTGGCGATGTTGCCGATTCCGATCGCAATTGCGATTTGGGCCCAACATCAACACGCCGGGTTATTGAATTGGATTCACCTTCCAACCTGGGCCGTCGTGGTCACGACCTTCCTTTTAATGGATTACGCCTATTGGTGGTGGCACTGGGCCATGCATATGGTGCCGTTCTTTTGGCGATTCCACAACGTGCATCATACGGATTTGGATCTCGATGTGACGACGGCCGCGCGATTTCACTTTGGCGAAATGATCCTTTCCACCGGCTTTCTCTCATTGGCCGTGATCCTCTTCGGTATCAGCCCGATTATGCTGGTGGTGTTCTTCGCTACTTTTGAGGCGGCGACACTCTTTCATCATTCCAACTGGCGCCTGCCAATTCAAGTTGAGCGGGTTTTGAACCTGATTCTTGTTACGCCGCGCATGCATGGGATTCATCATTCCATCGTGCAACGCGAAACCAATTCAAACTGGGGCACGATGTTTTGCTGGTGGGACAAGCTGCATCGCACATTGCGGCGAGATGTGCCGCAAGACGCAATCACCATCGGTGTCGCGGCATATCGTGAAGAAAACGAGCTGACGCTGGGCAAACTCTTTGCGATGCCATTTCATGTGCAACGCGAGTGGCGATTACCAAATGGCGAGACCCCAGAACGCGAGGTGCAACCGGCGGAAGAGCTCGCTGAATAACATCAAATCTGCTTATGGCATTGCAGTTACAGAAATGCTCGCGAGAAAAACAGGCGATCAACGCTGAGCCACCCAGGCCCCGAGAAGAAAAGCCAAATAAGAATCACCAGATAAAGCACCTCCGGCAGGTATAAGAACTCAGCAAGCCAACGAAGCGGACACGATGCTTTGATGTTTCGAATCGCCGACGTCATAATCGCCACGATCATAACGCATCCGAGGATCGCCGACGCAAGCGGCGTCAGCGCGCCGATGATGAGCAGCAACCCGCAAGCAAATTCCACGGTTGAAACAAAGAGGGCGTTGAAATCAGGAAAAGGAACACCTGCTTCGATCAATGTTTGGCGCATCTGATCTCGCCGCTCAGGAACAAAGAGTTTGTCTCGCCCGGAAAGAAAGAACACTAGACCGACAGCAACACGTGCGAGGACGATGGCTACCCATTCGAACGAATGAAGTTCATCGACCAAGATTCGCAGCCACGACATCGAATCAGCCTGAAATTGAACTGGCGAGCCGTCAAATCGAGCTAGTAATCCGAGGAAGTCGACCAAATTGGAAATTGGAAATGAGAAGGTGCTTGCAGCCGATCTGATTTGCCGCGACGAATTGCTTCGAGAGGAAACATTATGTCAAAACGATTAATCATAGCTTTGCTGGTGCCGGCGTTCGCTTGCGTGACTCTGACCGCACAAGAAGCGCCGCAGATACATCAACCCACTTTGACTCCGCAAGATAGCGGGACAACGAACGGCCTGATAGCAATCTGGCCGGTAAATCCGCAAGTGGTCTGGGCGTCCGGCCGCAACGGCACATTCACCGTTACCACTGACGGTGGCACAACCTGGCATGCGGGCGTCGTGCCGGGCGCTGAACTTTTGCAATTTCGCGATGTGCAGGCTTTCAGCGCAACCGTTGCGTATCTGATGTCGATTGGTGATAACCCGACTGACTTCCGCGTTTACAAAACACTGGACGGCGGCGCCACCTGGACGATTCAGTTCGAGAACCAGAATCCAAGTGCTTTCTATGACGGGTTCGCGTTCTGGACGCCGCAACGTGGAATTCTGCACAGCGATTCATTTGATGGAGTTTTTCCGGACTTTCGTACGCTCGACGGAATGACGTGGCAGGACATCAGCAGCAACATGCCGCCCGCGTTACCTGGCGAATTTTCTTTCGCGTCGAGCGGAACCTGCGTCACAACGCAGGGTGGGCGAAACGCGTGGATTGCCACAGGCGGCGCTGACGTCGCCAGGGTTCTGGCCACGACAGATCAAGGCAACACTTGGAATGCTTATGACACGCCTTTGGTTAGTTCCCCGAGCGCAGGCGCATTCACCGTCGATTTCCGCGACCCGCACAACGGAATCGTGGGCGGCGGCGATTTGGATCCCAGCGATCCTAACAACGCGCGCACCGCAATCTCACACGATGGCGGCAGAACTTGGACTCTCACGAGCCCGCCTCCGGTAACCGGTGCTATCTTCGGATTGAGTTACGTCGGACAGACTGGTCACGGCGGCGGAAACAATCTCGGTCGCGCCGTAGTGGTCACCGCCAATGACCCTCCCACGTTTTCGACCGGAGCCGCGGCCTGGACTCCGGATGAGGGAAGCACCTGGTTCACGTTGCCCGGTGTGAGCGGTTTCTGGGCGGTAGCGTTCGCGAGTCCCAAAGCCGGATGGTTGGTCAACGGAACGGATGGTCGTATTTTGAAAATCAGTTTCTAGCGAGCGAATGCGTCACAAGTGGCGTGCCAATCGCATCGCTAAACCTCGCCGAGCTTCACGATGCTTTGCTAAAGGTCGGTAGCCTGAAAACTAATACTGTCGCTCCGGAACCGATGAACCGTTTCGCGCTAAAGCTAAAAGAGCACTCAATCGCGCTTCGCCGCGGACCCCCTGAAATTCTCCAGATCAATGTGGGCAAGCTTTGCAATTTGACGTGCGTGCATTGTCATGTGAACGCCGGGCCGAAGCGCAAAGAGATAATGACACGCAATACAGTTGATCGGATCATCGAGTGGCTGGCGAACACAGAGATTCCCACCGTTGACCTCACCGGTGGCGCGCCGGAAATGATTCCCGATTTTCGCTATTTTATTGAGCGCGTAAAAGCGCTGCAACCGTCACCTCATGTGATCGATCGCTGCAATCTGACCATCTTGCTTGAAGAGGACTACGACGATCTCCCCGAATTTTTCGTCAGTAATGAGGTGGAGATCATCGCCTCGATGCCGTGTTACTCAGCGGAAAACGTGAATGCGCAACGCGGCGACGGCGTATTCGAAGACAGCATTGCAGCGCTGCAACTTCTGAACTCGTTAGGCTACGGTATAGATCCGGCGTTGCCGTTGCATCTCGTTTACAATCCGGTGGGCGCGTTTTTGCCGTCGGCGCAAGACAAGCTTGAGGCCGATTACAAACAGGAACTGCAAAAGCATTTCGGAATTGTGTTTAACAGACTTTACACTCTTACAAATCTTCCGATCGGCCGATTCGCCGCCTATCTGCGTCACAACAATCAGCTTGATGAGTACATGCAACTTCTGATCGACGCGTTCAATCCAGCCACGGTTGAGGGTCTGATGTGTCGCAACACGATTAGCGTCGGCTGGCGCGGCGAAGTTTATGACTGTGATTTTAATCAGCAGCTCGGGATGCAATGGAACAATGGACAGCCGATTTTTTTGTGGGATGTCGATCCTGGCTCGTTTGAAAATCGCGAGATTATGACCGGTGATCACTGTTTTGGTTGCACGGCTGGCACGGGCTCAAGCTGCGGCGGTGCGATCGTGTGAGGCCCGCGCAGGAAGATAGGGGCGATTGACCTCAATCGCCTGGATGCTCAAGGACGCAGAATCAAAATTACTGACAGGCAGTTCAGGTGAACCGCCCCTACCCTTTTGATACGACGATTACATTCGCCGCCATTGGCAAAACGAATTCGTTTCCGCGCGCGAATTGCTTAATTCCCTTTTCAAGCGCGATCATGCTTTCGGAGAAATCAGTTTCTGTGACGAGCGCGCCTAACTGCTTGGCTGCGGCTGACACGTAACCAGGGCCGCAGGCGACATCCAAAAGCGACATCCTCTTAAAACCGGTCGCCGCCAAAAGTGAGGACTGAATTGTTATTCGATCGGAAATTCGACTCGTTCTTCTTCTTCGCGAGCCACGAGTTTATTCCGCTCAATAATGCGAGCGCAGGTGTTCCACCGCAGAATGGCATCGTCGTGACCGGATGGACTGAGCGGTTCTGCTTTTTCAAAGCAGTCCATGGCTTCGCGCAAAAGATCGTACGCCTGAAACCGGCCGCCCGGCGTGTGCTGCCGGAGTTTCGTCTTTGCCCGACGCTCGGCAACGATCCCGGAATAATACGCCCGCTCATATTCCGATTGTAGCCGGCCCAACAACTCCTTCGTTTGCGTCTCGCTGACGCCATAGCTCTTTTCGAAGCGATCAGTGAATGCGAGCAAAAGCGTGATGATAGCTCGCTGGTTATCTGGATCGACGTCAAGAATGTCGAGGCAAATGCTTTCCGCTTCGCCAGGTTCGTTGAGCAAACGGTAACGCTCGGCTTTCTCCAGCGCAGCGGGAATTGCGTCTTTGTGGAGTCGCTTCAGTTCCGGCATGGCGGCAGCGTTGAAGGGTTAAAAGTTGAAGCGTTAGAGCACATGTAAGCGCGGTACTAAAAATTGCTTCAACTCTTCATTGGTTCAACTCTTCAGCGCTTCTATGATCCAATTTCTTCTTCAAACGTCGCCAGAACCACCCAAGTGGATCAAAAAACTTGTCCACGACGCGTTCCTTTAATGGAATGATTCCGTTGTCCGTGATTTGAATGCTTTCGGGACAAACCTTCGTACAACACTTGGTGATATTGCAGTAACCGATCCCATAGGAATTTCGCAGTTCCTCAATGCGATCCTCCGTGTCAAGTGGGTGCATTTCCAGAGCAGCGACATGAATTAGAAAGCGCGGCCCGATAAATTTTTCGTGCATTCCGTGATCGCGCAGAACGTGGCAGACATCCTGGCACAGGAAACATTCGATGCATTTCCGAAATTCCTGCACACGATCGATATCTTCCTGCTGCATGCGCCATGTACCGTCCGGCGCATCCGGTGGTCGCGGCTTGAACGGTTTGATTCTTTTCTTCACTCGAAAATTCCAGGACACATTTGTCACCAAATCCTTGATAACGGGGAAAGCTTTGACTGGCTCAATCGACACCGGTTTTTCCAAGGGCAATTCGCTCATCCGCGTCATGCACATCAGCTTTGGCATCCCATTCACTTCAGCCGAGCACGAGCCGCATTTTCCCGCCTTGCAGTTCCAGCGGCACGCCAAATCAGGCGCCTGTGTGCGCTGGATAGCATGTACCGCATCGAGCACCACCATGCCTTCCGAGCATTCGGTAGCATAATCGCGAAACGCACCTCCCTTCGAGCCACCGCGCCAAATTTTGAACCGAACGTTCATCGATTTTCCTCGATCACCCCTTTCAAATAATCCGGCATTTCGGGTAACGGCTCCAATCGGATTTGCATCAACCCGTCCGACGCTTTGGAGATGATTGTGTTCACTTTTGAAAAACGGTCGTCCTTTTCTGGATAATCTTCGCGGAATTGTGCGCCACGGCTCTCCTTCCGCTCGACTGCAGCGCGGGTGATCGCCTCCGATACGGTAAGCAGATTCATCAAATCGATCGTCGTATGCCAACCGGGATTGTATTCGCGATTGCCCGTAACTGCGGCGCGATTCGCTCGCTCTTGCAGTTGCCGCAACTGGCCAAGCGCGTACTCCATTTCAGATTCAGTTCGAACGATTCCGACATTGTCCTGCATCAATTCCTGTAAATCCTTTTGGATTTCATACGGGTTCTCGCCGTCGCCTCGGTCGAAAGGCGCAAGCGCCTGGCGAGCGGCGGAATCGATCTGACTATTGTTGATTTCACGTAACGAGTTTTGCTTTGCGAACTGCGCCGCGAATTCACCGGCGCGTTTCCCAAATACCAAGAGATCAGAGAGCGAATTACCGCCGAGGCGGTTCGCGCCGTTAATTCCCGCGGCGCATTCACCGGCGGCAAACAACCCGGGCAAACGCGACATTTGAGTGTCGGGATCAACGCGCACGCCGCCCATAATGTAATGGGTAGTCGGCCCAACTTCCATCGGTTGCTCGGTAATGTCGATGTCGGCTAATTGCTTAAACTGATGGTGCATGCTCGGCAGTTTGCGTTTGATGTGTTCTGCAGCGTTTGGAATTTTCGATTTGATCCACGAGATATCGAGAAACACGCCGCCGTGCGGGCTTCCCCTGCCCTCTTTGATCTCGCGCACGATGCAACGCGAGACGTGATCGCGTGTCAGTAACTCCGGTGGGCGGCGGGCGTCTTTGTGTCCCTGACAATAACGCCAGCCTTCCTCTTCATTGTCTGCGGTCTGATGGCGGTAATTCTCTGGGATCGACTCGAACATGAAACGTTTGCCCTGCTTGTTCATCAAGACTCCGCCTTCGCCTCGCACTCCTTCGGTGACCAGGATCCCCATGACGCTCGGCGGCCACACCATGCCGGTCGGGTGAAATTGAATGAATTCCATATCGATGAGTTCCGCACCGGCCTCGTACGCGAGCGCGTGTCCATCTCCGGTATATTCCCAACTGTTGCTGGTGATTTTGTAGGCGCGACCAACCACACCCGTGGCCAACACCACAGCTTTGGCGCGGAAAATCTTAAAACGCCCTCTTTCGCGTTCGTACCCAAACGCGCCCACCACCCGGTCCCCATCTTTCAGTAGCGAAAGAATGGTGTGCTCCATGTGCACATCGATTCCCTTGTGAACACCATGATCTTGTAATGTACGTATCATCTCCAATCCGGTGCGGTCACCCACATGCGCAAGTCGCGGATATTTGTGGCCGCCGAAATGTCTTTGCAGAATCCGGCCGTCCTTGGTCCTATCGAAAACGGCGCCCCACGCTTCGAGTTCGCGGACTCGATCTGGCGCTTCCTTCGCGTGCAATTCGGCCATTCGCCATTGGTTGACGTACTGACCGCCGCGCATGGTATCAGCAAAATGCACCTTCCAATTATCGCGTTCATCGACGTTGGCTAATGCCGCTGCGATTCCTCCCTCCGCCATTACCGTGTGCGCTTTACCGAGAAGCGATTTGCAGACGAGTCCAACACGAACGCCCGCAGCCGAAGCTTCAATCGCAGCCCGCAAACCCGCGCCGCCAGCGCCGATCACGAGAACGTCGTATTCGAAGGTTTCGTACTCAGGCATCGTGAATCGTTAGACCGTTAGGTTGTTGTAGTCCGCGTTTTGATCCACGAATTTCGAATTTCGATTACGATTGATCAAACAATCCGCCAATCATGCCAGATTCCAATAGCACAGAGTCGCACATACAGATCGGTAAACCCGACCCAGAACAGACTCATCCACGCCCAAAGCATGTGCCGACGATTCAGACAACTCACGCAGGCGTACGCGTGATAACAGGCTGGTGACGTTGCAAGGTGATCACGAAATCCTCCGATCAAATGTCGCAGGGAATGGCATCCAAATGTATAGCCGCTAAGCAAGTACACATTGATGGCGAGCACGATCGTGCCAACGCCTATGCCAAATGAATCCTTGCCAGTCGTTGGATCGACAAACCACAGCGCTTTCCAAACGTCATACGCCAGGATCAGGATGAACAAAAGCGCCAGGTAGAGAAAATAGCGATGCACATTTTGCATGATGAGCGGGAATGAACGCTCGCCCCAATAAGTCTTACGCGGCTCGCCCACTGTGCACGCCGGCGGATCGGCCCAGAACGCTTTGTAGTAAGCGCCACGATAATAGTAACAGGTGAGCCGGAAGCCGCCGGGTGCCCAAAGAATGAAAAGTGCCGGCGAAAATAAAAGCCACTGCGGCCACCAGCCCGGCTTCGGTCCAAACCAACTATGGGGCGAATCGCCAAACAATTCCGGCGAATAAAACGGCGAGACGTAGTTACCGAAGAAATAATCTTTTCCCTGAAACGCGGCCCACGTGGAGTAGACGATGAAAGTCGATAGTCCGATAAAAACGAGTAGCGGCTGGAGCCACCAGACGTCTGAACGCATCGTCTCCCCGAATGAACGCCGGGGTAACGCTGTTGTTCCGTTCATTCGCCGTCCGCTCCCTCGACCGGCAGTTTCGCTTTTTTCCAAGCTTCCCAACTACCGGGAACGTTCCAAAGGTCATTGAAGCCTTGCCGCTTCAACATGCTCGTGGCGATGCTGGCGCGATAACCGCTGGCGCAGTAAATCGCCGTCCGCCTGTTGCGATCGATCTCTTCCATGCGTTTGCCAAGCTCCGGCACAAAAATGTGATGCGCTCCGGGAACATGCCCCTTCTTCCATTCGCCGGGCGAACGCACGTCAATAACCTGCAACGCAGACTTGCGTTCATTCAACTCGTGCACGCTCATTTGGCCGATTCTTTCCAGTGTGAAACCCGCTGCATGCCACGCTTTCATTCCGCCGATCAAATAACCTGCGAATTTTGTGTATCCAGTGCGAACAAACAAGCGCAGGATCTTTTCAAGGTCGTCGTCTTCCTCGAGCACGAGAAGAATTGGATTTTCTGGATCGAGCAGCCAGCCCGCCCAAATGGAGAGGCTCGGGGTGCCGGCAATGTTAAGTGCACCAGCGATGTGGCCGCCGCCAAACGCGAGCATGTTGCGCACATCAACAAGAACGCCCGCCTTCTTCTCGATGGCGTCTTTGAACGTCTGAGGAGAAAGACCGGGAACGCGTGGAAGACTTCCAAGTATTTTTGGACCTTCCGCATTCACTTTCTTCATTAGTGGATAGTACCGAGGGACCGGGGGCGCCGTTTTAATCGCAAAATCGGTGAAGCTTTTCGCGTCGGTAAACTGCAAAAAATTATTGAATTTTCTTTCGTAACCGATGGTGCTGCTCAACCGCGCCCCTATGTCTGCGCCGCAGGGTGAACCCGCGCCGTGACTGGGATAAATCATCACATGATCGGGCAGATTCAGGTAGAAATCGTGCAACGTGTGGAATTGTTGTTCTGCAAGTTGCCTCGTAAATTTTTCACCTAACAAGTCGGGCCGTCCCGCCGAAGAGACAAAAAGCGAATCCCCTGTGAGTACCGCCCACGGCTCGTCGGGATGATCTGCCTCAGACAGCAAATACGACATGTGCTCCGGCGTATGCCCTGGAGTATGGCGCGCTGTTACGATCACTTCGCCAAATTCAAATCGGTCGCCATCCTTGATTTTTTCGGGGTTAAAACCGTACTTTGCGCCGCCTTCGCCGCTGGCGTAAATCTTTGCCGTTTCCAATCGCGCGCATAGCTCGCGTGAGCCGCTCACGAGATCGGCATGAATGTGGGTTTCGAAAATGTGCGTGATAATGACGCAGGCGTGCCGCGCCGCTTCAATGTAAACGTCGCAATCAGCTCTCGGATCGAAAACCGCCGCCACTCCCGCATCATCGTCGCCGACGAGATAAGAAAGCTCGGCGATTCCTTCAGTCTGAATTGTTTTAAAAACGAGTGACATTGGAGAGATTTAACGCGAAGCGGCGCTGGAGTTCAACAAAAGTAGCGCGAGCCTCCCGGCTTGCGTCGGCAAAATTTTGCAAACGGGACGCGTGCGCTATTTCACTTCGACTTCAATCGGCAGCAAATGATTGATCATATAAGTGCCGCGATCAGGATCGCGATGCGCCGGTTGCGTTCGGCCAAGCGAATCGGTAGCGCGGGCAATGAGAGTCTGTTTCCCCGGTTGCGACGGTGTCTCCCAGTTGAACTCCCATAATCGCCACGCATTGGAGTTCGGTTCGCCAAGTAATTTTCCATCGCTCCATGTTGCGCCACCGTCGGTGCTGAGTTCGATTTTCGTAACTCCCGCATCGCACGCCCAAGCGGCCCCGGAAACACGCACTTTCGTCTTCGCTGGCACCGTCTCGCCCTCGGCAGGACGCGCAATCTCTGCTTTGATCTGCATCTCGGTTATCGGCGTTAATTCAGCGATCTGCTCTCCCCTCTGCCAGTGCGCGTAATCAGTCTTGTGCCAATACGCATAGTCAATCGTTTGGTAATATCCTGTAAATGGCCGGTCGGTGACAATGATGCGCTGGAGCCATTTCACCGACGCCATCGCGTACCAACCCGGCACGATAGCGCGCAGCGGAAAACCGTGCTCCGGCGGCAGGTCTTCGTGATTCATTTTGTAAGCGAGCAGCACGTCGCGCCGTGCTTTCTCTATGGGAATACTACGAGCGAACTTCAATCCGCCCGGCGGACTCTTCGGGTCTTCAAGCATGCCCCGATCCGCTCCTTCCAGAACTACTTCGCACGCATTTGGCTTGAGAGTCGCTCGATCGAGCAAGACCGACAGTGGGATTCCGGTCCACTCCGCGGTGCCGACTGCGCCCAAGTGCCATTGTACGCCCTTCACTTTTGGCTCAAGAAAATCCCGATTGTTCCCTGCGCATTCTAAAGTAACCGGAGCTGTCACTGACTCCAACGCTGTAAGT
>DATARG010000204.1:0-2131 GCA_036264275.1 Candidatus Udaeobacter sp.
ATGCCATCGTCCGAGACAAGACTTTTCATCCTGCACCTGGGGACGAGGGGCTACGGGCTACACTTTACGGTGGAACGGTAGACAAATGATAGTCTTCAACCGCGGCTCACGATGTCCATCCGACGACTAAATTATTTAAAAAAGAGGCGTGATTGTCGATTTCGGCGCTCCTGGTTCGACAAATATGCAGGGAGCGGAGGTCTTTATCGATCGCGCGGACGCAAATTGCGAGACAGTTCGCTGCTGAAGCTTTGAATCTTTTTCGTGAATAATGAAATCTTATCCGCAAGGCATGTGTGGGCACCGTTTCCTACTTTGTGGGGTCGCGCAGACAGCCACTTTCCAGAACGTCGCAAGTTTTTGCACCCCTTTTTGTAAATAGAATTTTGTTGGTGAGGAAATCCAATGGCAAAAAGATTCTTCTTAGTGCTCGGCGTCACTGCTGTGGTTCTCGCGAGCCTGGGCTTCTTTAAATTCCGGCAAATTCAGTCGGCAGTGGCGGCTTCCGCCTTCCAGCCGCCTCCCGAGGCGGTTACGAGTGTGGTGGCGCAAAAGCTGGAATGGCCCGCCACTATGACGGCGATCGGTTCGCTGGAGGCCGTTCACGGGGTCACGGTAAGCGCCGACCTTCCCGGTACGGTCGCGCGAATCAACTTCGACTCCGGGAAGGCCGTTCAAGAGGGCGATATCCTCGTCGAACTCGATACCCGTCAGGAGCGAGCGCAGCTGGCTTCGCTCGAGGCACAGCGCGATCTCGCTCACAGCAATTTCGCGCGCATGCAGGAACTGGTGAATGCCGGTGTAATTTCCCGACAGGATTTCGACGCGGCAACGTCGCAGCAAAAAGCTACTGAAGCGAACGTGGCGGAGGTCAAAGCTACGATTGCGCGCAAGACGATCCGTGCCCCCTTCTCAGGAATTCTGGGCATCCGCAAAGTTAACGTCGGTCAATATTTGCCGGCCGGCAGTCCGATCGTTTCGAACCAAACTCTCAACCCTATCTATGTAAACGTGGGCGTCCCGCAACAGGCGGTCTCTCAAGTGCGAGTGGGAAGAAAACTCCAGGTCACAACCGAAGATATAGCTGGAAAGGTCTTTAGCGGAACTGTAACAGCCATCGATTCGGAGGTGGATGCGACGACGCGCAACATCCAGATCCAAGCCACGCTTCCGAATCCGGACGGCAAGTTGCGTCCAGGAATGTTTGTCAACGTACAATTGGCCGTCGGCGCGAGCCATCCGGTGATTCCTCTGCCGGCCTCGGCGATTAATTACGCACCGTATGGTGATTCGGTTTTCATTATCACTGATCTCAAGGACCCAAAAGGGCAGAGTTATCGTGGCGTACGACAACAATTTGTCAAAGTAGAAGGCTCGCGCGGAGATCAGGTCGCCGTCATTTCCGGATTGAATCCAGGCGACGAGGTTGTCACGTCAGGAGTGTTCAAGCTGCGCAACGGAGCTGCGGTGCAGGTTAACAATAAAGTGCAGCCGGGAAACAGTCCCGCTCCCAATCCCGAGGAAAGCTAAATGAAGTTCACGGATCTCTTTATAAAGCGGCCCGTACTTGCGGTCGTGGTGAGCTTGGTTATCGTCATCGCGGGCTTGCAGTCCATTCGTTCGCTCAGCGTGCGGCAGTATCCGCGAAGCGACATCGCCGTCGTTCAGGTGACAACGGTTTATGTGGGCGCGAATGCAGACCTGGTTCGCGGATTTATTACCACTCCAATCGAGCGCGTGATTGCTAGCGCCGACGGCATCGACTACATGGAGTCGTCGAGCGCTCAGGGCCTAAGCACAATTACCGTGCACTTAAAGCTCAACTACGACACAAATGCGGCGCTCACACAGATTCAAGCAAAGCTGGCGCAGGTGCGCAACGATCTGCCGCCGGAGTCGCAGGCTCCGGTTATCGATCTGGAAACGGCGGACACGCAGTTTGCCGCCATGTATCTCGGTTTCTCGTCCGCGAGTCTCGATCAAAATCAGATCACCGATTACCTCACTCGCGTGGTACAGCCGAAGTTGAGCGCCATCAGCGGCGTGCAGCGCGCCGACATTCTTGGGGACCGCACTTTCGCCATGCGAATCTGGCTTAAGCCAGACAAGATGGCAGCTCTCGGAATTTCAG
>DATARG010000268.1:0-3519 GCA_036264275.1 Candidatus Udaeobacter sp.
CGACAATTTCGGATTCGTCATGCAAGGAGTCGGCGTTGTAGTCCCGATCTTTGCGACGTACGACGGGAATTCGAAGCCGGAAGCCCGTCTCTATTTTTACGATGCAATGGGCGCGCAATTTGAAGCGACCGATTACGCGGCGACAGGATCCGGTTCGCCTGCGGTCCGCGGCATTCTCTATTATGAAAACACCTGGGGCGCGAAGCCGCTGCACAAGTTAAGCGAACAGGAAGCAGTGTCCCTCGCACTGCGCTCTCTCGACACGGCTGCAGAATCCGATACGGCGACAGCAGGCGTGGATCGAAGCGGAAAGATTTATCCCGTGATCAAGATTGTGTCGCGCGAAGGGATCACCACGTTGCCTGAGGACAAAATCGCTGCCGTGTTTCAAGAAATGGTCGCATGATCGAAGAGCCGTATCGTTGGGTCGAAGCAATCGCCAATCGGCGCGAGTACATCGAAGGGCAGCTCGCTCCTGGTAGTCCTATCGCGGCCCTGGGTTACCGCGAAGGTATTCTCTTTTTGACCCTTGGTCAGACGCGCCAGAAACTTTTCGAGATCTATGATCGGATCGCAATGGGAGCGATTGGACATCCGGGCGACATCGAGCGGCTGCGAATGGCCGCGATTGAACTGGCGAGTACCGAGGGCTTCACTCGTTCCGCTGCAGATGTTTCACTGCGGCGGCTCGCGCACTATTCACTCAGTCCTGTCATGAAAAGCGCGTTCGAGCAGGTGTACGGGCCGCCGTATCTGGCGCGAATGCTTTTCGCGGAAGTTGGCCCGCGCCCCGAGGAGGATTTGTTTTTGCGAGTTGAATACGATGGTGAGATCGCGAGCAACGGCGCAACGTATGCGCGAGCGCGACAAGATTTTGCCGTGCTCAGCGGCACGCGGCAATCGGTCGAACTTATGGAAGCATTTCTCAAAAGCGAACATAAACCGGATGCCAGCTTTGAAACGGCAGTGAACTCAGCGCTCGATGCATGGAGTGTCGGGCACATGTTGTTACGGGCCAGCGAGACAAAAGAGTTGCCCGCACGCGATGCCATCGCCCAACATCGCCAGGAACAACTCGCCATTGCCGCAATCGAAACAGCAGTGTTGGAGCGCAATGGCAGAGCTGCCATTCGTTATCGTTCGTTAACAGATAAGGAATTGCGCTCCATCATTACTCAGTGATTAAATGTTACAGAGAATTCTTCTCACAAGGATCCTAAATGAAACAAGCCTTCCGGAATGCGCTGGCGGTCGCAGGCTTGTTGTTGATGATCGCCTCGCTTGTCTGGATTTCGATTCATCAGAAGCAGCCACCGGCGATTAGTCCGCAATCGAAAGTTGCTCAGTCACGGACTCCCAAACCGTTCGCGGTAGTCGTTCTTGATCCAGGCCATGGAGGTCAAGATTCCGGCGCTATGTTTGGCGGCGTCATGGAAAAGGATTTGACGTTGGACATAGCGCGCCGTGTCGATCGCCTGCTGGACTCTCAAGGGATTGCTACATTGATGACACGGTTCGGGGATAGCTATGTCTCACTGGCGGATCGCGCAGCATTCGGGAATAGAGCGACCGACAGCATTTTTATCAGCATTCATTTCAACGAAGACAACAAACCGGTCGCGAGCGGCGTTGAAACCTATTATGCTTCGCATCAGATCGGTTCTGGTTCTACTCTTGCTTCTTGGTTGCCGTTTTTCTCGCGTCAGCCCTCCAATTCGCCGAAACCGGAAAGCCAAAGTCTCGCTGGCTTCATTCAGGAAGCATTGGTCGCGCGGACTCGCTCCATTGACCGCGGGACGCAAGCGAAACAATTTTTTGTAATTGCAAACGTCACTTCTCCCGCGGTGCTAATCGAGTGCGGCTTTATCACGAACAAGGACGAACTTTCTAAAATGACTAGCGAGGATTATCGCGATCAATTAGCGGCAGCGGTCGCCGACGGCATTCTGCGGTACCGCGACGTGGTAAGTCAGCGGGAATCGGGGTTGGCAACCACAGGCCAGAAAAGCGTAAAATAGGCAAAGAACATCGTCGTCAAATGACCATAAGGATCACAACTGCTGCGGTGATTTTCATGGGATCGATGGTGCTGATGCGAGCAGACCAACTCGTTGAAAGCGTGCAGCAGGCCCTGAAAGACGAGGGTTTCTACTACGGCGAAGTCAACGGCGACATAAACGCGAATCTCACGGCAGCGATTCGCCGCTATCAAATTCGCAATGGCCTGCGGGTTACCGGTGAGCTAAACGATGAGACGCTGCACTCGCTCGGGGTTAAATCTGCCGGATCGTCGCTACCAACGACGAAGGCCGCATCACCAACTCCTGCGCCGAGTGTTGCACGAAGCGAGCCGCCTTCCGACGAGACGGAAACGACAAGTCCAGCGCCTCCGGGTCAGCCTTTAAATAATAGGCCACAAGGCCAGCAGGTTTTTCCTTCAACTCCCGTGGATCCAGGGAGCTCACCGGGGACGCTCTTCGCCGATACACCATTTGCGACCGCACCTCCCGGCATGCAGCGCAATGTGATTGTCTCCGCACAGATCGCCCTCGCGCGGTACGGGCTGTATCGCGAACAAATTGACGGAATCTACGGACCTGCGATGGAACTCTCCCTGCGCGCCTATCAAGCGCAAACGAGACTGCCGGTGACTGGTCGGTTGGATCTGGAAACACTCGCGGCGCTGCGGTTGTTGCCTGGGCCGCGCCACCGATATTACAATCCTTACCGCCCGCGTATGCGTCCGCCCCCTGGGCCACCGATTCGTGGTCAATGGGAACCCGACTAGCGTTGGTTTGGATTGTCGAAATGCACTGACTGCAGTTCGGCGAAAACTGTGCCCACGAAAATTTGTGCCTCGATGCGAAGGAGGAGCCGCTCGGCATCTTCTGACACCCAGATTGTGGCGCGACGAAATTTCTTGTGCGGCTCCAATTCCAGATGTTTTCCGATGCGTTTCAGTTGCAGATCCAGCTCGATCGCGTTGTAAGTGCCGGCACGCACAGAGATTTTTTCTCGTCCAATTACTTTGATAATAGCGAGGTAAGCGTTTGTAGCAGGGTAAACCGGCAGGCGATAAACGTTTCCTTGTTTGAGCGGCTGGCTACGCAGATAAAGCGCCGCAGAGTGAAGATCGAGCAAGTTCGGGAAATCAAATTGTTTCCTGGTTGTTTTTGCAGCAGCGCCTTCGCCCTCTGTACGTGCTCGAGTCACTCCACTATTGGTGAAAGTGAGATGGGTAGCGATTTTCTTCGAGCGGTAAGTCTCTGTTTGCTGCGTTTCGATGGGGGCCAGTGTTTGGGAGTTCGCAACGGCGCGTTGCGTAACATCCAGTTTCCACAGCGCCCGAACAAAGCCGACGGTGTGGCCCGTACCTTCGAGTTGAAATCTGTCGTTCGAAGGCTTGCTAAAGTGAATCTCCCCGGTGGCCGCGGTCACCCCAGACCATCCGAAGCGATAGGACGCGCGCAGGGGGCGCAACTCCGGAAAGTTCCCAGCCGGCTCTTTGCTCAATGATGC
>DATARG010000019.1:0-7099 GCA_036264275.1 Candidatus Udaeobacter sp.
AGCCGATCGTGTTCGGTTGTTGCGAAGTAATTTGCTTGAAAATGTGCAGCCCGGCGTCGATCTGATCGTCGCGAATCTTCCGTACGTTTCGACCGAAGACCGGCAGAAGCTTTCTCGCGAAGTGTTGCACGATCCTGAAGTGGCGCTTTTCGCAGGCGCGCGCGGGGATGAATTGACGCGGCAATTGATCGCGCAGGGGCATTTGTGGCTTCGGCCGGGCGGAATGCTGGCCATGGAGATCGGGACTGGCCAGAGCGAAGCGCTCGTAACAGCACTGGAGGAGGAAAATTATCGCGACATTTGGACGGAAAAAGATTACTCGGGTGTGATACGTTTCTTGTTCGCGCGGTATGGATAAAATTCTCGTCCACGGTGGCCGCCGGCTTTCCGGTTCCATTAAGGTCAGCGGCTCAAAAAATTCCTCGCTGCCAATTCTCGCTGCGACATTGCTGACTCGGGAACCGTGTGTCGTTCACGGCGTGCCCGACCTGAGCGACACGAATTACATGCTGCAAATTCTGGCTCATCTCGGTGCGCAGGTGGAACGCGCGAGCGGCACCGTCACCGTGACTGCCGAGAAGATTCATTGTGTTGCGCCATATGATGTCGTGCGCAAAATGCGCGCGTCCGTTTGTGTTCTTGGACCGTTGCTGGGTCGGTGCAAGGAAGCCAGCGTCGCGTTGCCAGGCGGATGTGTCATTGGTGATCGGCCGATTGATCTTCACCTGAAAGGATTTGAAGCGCTTGGTTCAGCGGTGCGCGTGGAAGGCGGAGATATCAAGGTTTTCGCGCCTAAACTGCGGGCGGCGCAAATCGACATGAAAGGACAATTCGGTCCAACCGTCCTGGGCACAGACAACGTCATGATGGCAGCTGTCTTAGCCGATGGGGTCACTGTCATTGAAGAAGCAGCGTGCGAACCGGAGGTCGTAGACCTGGCAAATTTCCTCAACAAAATGGGCGCAAAAATCGAAGGCGCCGGGACGGATCGAGTCGTTATCGAGGGGGTGCGCGAGTTGCACGGCGCGGAGCACCGCGTTATTCCCGACCGAATTGAAGCAGGCACATTTCTGGTAGCGGGCGCAATCGCCGGAGAGGGGGTGACAGTAAAGCGCGTCGAACCCGAACATGTGCGTGCGGTCACCGATACGCTTGCGAAGTGCGGTTACGCCGTGGATATCGCCGCAGATTCTATTTCGGTCCTGCCCAACGGCGATGCAAGCGCGTTGGAAATCGTTACGGAACCGTATCCTGGTTTCCCGACCGACATGCAAGCGCAAATGTGCGCGTTACTTTCGACGAACAAAGGTACGAGTTCAGTGACTGAGAATATTTTTCCGCAGCGTTATATGCACGTGGCTGAGCTAAAACGGATGGGAGCTAGGGTGCGCTTGGAAGGGGCCACCGCAATGATTGAAGGAGTGGATAGTCTTCTCGGCGCGCCGGTCATGGCTAGTGATTTGCGTGCGTCTGCTGCGCTAGTGCTGGCAGGGCTAAAAGCAGAGGGCGTTACTGAAGTCAGCCGCGTGTACCACATCGACCGCGGTTACGAGCATCTTGACGAAAAACTGCAGGAACTCGGAGCGCACATCGAGCGAGTGAAATCAGAGTAGCCGGATATCTTTTCCGCCTCTTCTACTGGCGAGCGGCCTTTTCTTGAGCGAAGGATTCCATATGGATCCACAAACACCGCCGACTCCATCCACTTCCTCTGACGTTCGAACGTGGTGCGTGTTGTGCCACGCCGCCGCATTGCTTGGATTGTTCTTTCACTTTCTGGGCCACATCTTAGGACCGCTTGTCGTATGGCTGATAAAACGCGGTGACTCGCCTGAGATCGACGCGCACGGAAAGGAATCGTTGAATTTCCAGATCTCGATGCTGATTTACGACGCGATCGCGGCGATTCTTTGCATTTTCCTGATTGGGATTCCAATCTTGATAGCGCTCTGGGTGCTGAACACTGTGCTGGTAATCATCGCATCGGTTAAAGCCGGCGAAGGGAAGTTTTATCAGTACCCTTTCACGATCCGGCTGGTTAAATAATGACGAATGACAAACGTCGAATGACGAAGGAATGACGAAATCCGAAGTTCGGACGCCGGATCTGTTCTGCGTGATTAAATCATTTGAATTTGTTTCGTCATTCGTGATTCGAGCTTCGTCATTGTTTCCTCGCTAGGCTTCGAAGCATCTTCAGGTTTACGACATCCTCGGCGAGATCTTCGCCTTTTGGCGTCTCCAGGACTTTCGGGATTTCGCTGAATCGCGGGCTTCGCATGATGAAGCGGAAAGCGTCCAGACCGATGCGGCCCTTGCCAATATGCTCGTGTCGATCTACTCGCGAACCCCGACCTGTCTTCGAATCGTTTACATGAATCGCGACGAGACGATTGCGGCCGATGACTCGGTCGAATTCAAGGAACGTTTTTCTCACCGCTGCTTCTTTGCCGATCTCGTACCCCGCCGCAAAAAGATGCGCGGTGTCGATGCACACGCGCAACCGCTCGGGTTCGCGGACGTTCGTGATAATATGCCCGAGATGCTCCAATCGATGACCGAGGCAGGACCCCTGACCGGCTGTAATCTCGAGGGCGATTTTCGTTTTCACCTTTGGAATTCTTCGAAACACCTCGTCGATTGAATCAGTGATCTTTCTCAAACCTGCTTCTTCGCCCGCGCCGAGGTGCGCACCCGGATGCAGCACCAAGAAAGGGAGCTCAAGTTGATCTGCCCGGACCAGTTCTTCGGCCAGTGCCCGAATGGAATTGGCGTGAAATTGCGGATTGATCGCTGCGAGATTGATCAGGTAATTGGCGTGCCCGAACACCGACGACAATTCACCGCGCTGGACGTGATTGACAAAAGCGCGGATTTCGTCGCCGGTCAGCGGTCTGGCGAACCACTGCATGTTGTTTTTGACGAATATTTGCATCGCCGTGCACCGGATCGATCGCGCGCGCTCGATGGCCCTGCTCACCCCGCCGCGGATGGACATATGCGCGCCGAGCAAAATTTGCGAATCGCGATTTGAGATTTGCGATCTTTTCCTAGCCGGCGCCATTGCAGCAATCGAAACCGCAAATCCAAAATCTAAAATCGCTTTGGATGCCAATCGGGTTTCTTGAGACTTCCTTCGCCGGCGTATTCGAAGAGTTTGTACATCGGCGTGAGAACTATACCAGCCCCTTTCATGTCCAGCCGCAGATTGAAATCGAGTTTGTCGTCGAGAAAATGGATATCACCATTGCCGAGCATACTGAAAAGAGAGCCAGCGGCCTCGAAATCTTCGGTGTGAATGATGCCGTTCTCGACGGTGAATTTGGCGTTTGCCTTATGGGCAATGCTGTATCCGCTTCCGGGCACGATGTGGTTCAAAATTCCTGAGAGCGGCCCAAAAATCGGGATGGCGAAAACGTCGCCGTTGCTTACTTCAATTTTTCCGCTGCCTCGCATCGTCCGCCAATCATTGCCCAGGCCCTTGAAATCATACGCGCCGAGTAACAGACCCTGCGCGGTCTTGTAGTTAAAAAACAAGTCAGTCAGGCGCGGGAAATTGATTTCACTTACCGACAGAGTTGCGTGATAACGGGGATCGTTTTGTGCGAGGGAGATGTCAGCATTGCCGCGCAGAGTGCCTGCGAGGAGATCCGCGCGGACATCGCCAATTTGCAAGTGTTCGTTCGTGAAAAGCAATCGCGCCGAGACACGATCGAACGGCAGCGCTTTGCCAAGAAAGACATAATCCATTCCACTTACGCCATCGACCTTGATCTCCAGCCGCGTGTTCTTGCCTCCGCGGAACTGGTAAACACCATTTGCGACAAGATTCGGCGGACGTCGGAATTTGTAAGGAGCAACAGTTTTCGAAGTCTTCGGGTCGATCCAAAAAATTACTTCAGCCGGATACAATGAGCTGCGAATATTCGAGATCCGCACCTCATGCTTTTTAAAGTCGTATGTGAAACTGCCGGAACCGGTGCCTTCATTCCGCGTGACTTGAATATCCTCGTAAGTGATCGCGCCGTCGGCGAAACGAATGCGGGCATTGGCGCTGTTCATCCATGTTCCGCGAAATCGAGTGCGCCCCAAACTGACTGTGCCGTCACCGTGCCAACTGCCAGGATCGCGATCCGTGCCGCGGATTGACATCCGAATTGCAGGCGAACGTTGCCACTGCCACTCCCGCAGAAACTCGTTTGCGTGTGGAAAAAGGGGACGCACTGCCTCTGGCGATATCGTGCTCTCGAGGTTCAGCCGGAAATCATTGGGTGCGTCGAAGAAATCCCCTCTGAGTTGGCCCGTCTGATGGCGCAAGCGCAGCTCTCGAACCAAAGTGCGCTCGCCATCCCAGGAAAAATCCGCGGTGAGCTCGGAAAACGGCACGTTCTTGTAGGTGAACTGCCCAAATGCAGCATGTCCAATCAGATCCGGCTTGAATTGCTCGCTGCCCAATTTTATCGAACCGATGATTTCGAGCAGAGGAGGAGAATTAAATTCCATATCTGCCGCCGGTCCGCCAACGCTGAAAGCATCGAGAAACGCTTTCAGATTGAGGGTGCTATGAATTTGGAATTTGGCGGTGTTGCTTTCTCGATTCCAATCACCGCGACCTGCAAAGGTGCCCTTACTGTCGCTCCATTCACAGTGCGCGATATCCAGCCGACGATTGTTCCATTCAGCTGCGACGGAGAGATTATTAATTTCGTAGCCGCCGCGTTGTAGCCGATCCCCACGCAAGGTGGCCTCGACCCTGGCGCTTTCGAGTTCTGCGATGTCTCCTGTGAACTTCAACTGCAAGGAAGGAGGCCCTGCGGGAAAACTGAACTTTTGCAGTTCGGTCACAACACGTTGCGCGAGCGATAATCGCTTTTGCCATTCTTCGGGTCCGATCGATGCCGACGGCTGGTAATCGCTGCGCTTGATTAGTTGTCCTCTCGCTGACAATCGAATCCCGCAAAAAGTTCCTTCGGCCTGACTGACGTAAATCTGTTCGGGCGGGAAATAAATGTGCGCGCGGAGATTAGTCAGTTGGGCGGGACTGGCTTTTCCTTCGGTATTCTTGATCGGAAATGTGATCTGCGCGTCGCGCACATCGAGCGCGTTGAGAAACGGTTCATGATGGATGAGCGCGGCGTAGTTGATATCGAGAGAAACCTCGCTGATCAGGGCCAGCGTGTTTTCACGGTTTCGGTAGTCGAAAATCCTTACGTTTTTTGCCACCAAACCGCGGAACGGATCGAGCGTTAGCCGTCCGATCTGCGCTTCGACGCCGCGTTTGTGAAGTTCCTCCACTACGCGGTACCGCCATTCGCGGCCAAACCCTCGCCGCGCGAGATAATAACCGCCGCCGAAGATTGCAACAACGGCGGCAAGAATTATCAAACGAATTGCAATAGTAATAACGCGGCGCGTCCGGCGGAATTGAGACGTTTGGGGGGAGTAGCGGACCGGCGGCTGTTCCAAAACGACAGGCATGCTTAATAAGGCGTTAAACCGTTGAAGCGTCGGAGGGATAGACCAATTTACGGCTTAACGGTTCAGCCACTTCAACATGATTTCAACTTCCGACCTGCCTGCCATCAATGCCACGTTTAATCTCGTGAGCACCATTTTTATTTCCACCGGGTGGTATTTCATCCGGCGCGGCGCTTGGCGCCGTCACATGGCGTGCATGATCGTAGCCCTCATTTCCTCTGTCTGTTTCCTGATTGGCTACATCACTTATCATGCACGCGTTGGCGAGAAATCCTCGGGATACACCGGCTGGATCGCGGGGTTCTACTTTCCAATCCTAGCCTCGCACGTTTTGCTGGCTTTTGTGA
Source organism: Candidatus Udaeobacter sp. (assembly GCA_036264275.1). Lineage (GTDB taxonomy): Bacteria > Verrucomicrobiota > Verrucomicrobiia > Chthoniobacterales > UBA10450 > Udaeobacter. The sequence goes on from DATARG010000019.1 coordinate 5,826, forward strand.
CGCTGCCGTTGGTCATTTTGACGCTTGTTCCGGTTTTTCGTCGCCGGTGGGACCGGCACAAACGGATCGCGCGTTGGACCATCCCAATCTGGCTCTACGTGTCCGTTACCGGAGTTCTCGTATATTTGATGCTTTACCAATGGTTCCCTCCTCCGGCGCATTAAGCTACTGTGGCGTCAGCTCTCCTCCGCGAATTACCAGCCTGCGCACGCTTCAGACGTGCGCTGAAGATAGGCGCCGTCCAGCGGCGAACGGCAACGGGAGTCCGACGTCAAAATCTTGCGCTCTGCGACGATTTGATGTTTGATCAGAGCGACAGGACGCATCGCATGAAGGAGACTTTATGGTGACCATTGCCACGTTTAATGAGCCCGCCAAAGCGCGTCAGCTTAAACGGCGCTTCCAGGATTCGGGAATCAAGGCCGACGTTCACAATGAGGCGCCCGTGCAGCAGTTCGGCTTTATGTCCAAGCCGCAAGCGAACGCTAAAGTCATGGTGGAAGACAGCGATTTCGAGAAGGCGCAAGGTCTGATGATCGAATGGGAGGCGACCGATCCAGATATCTCCGCTGCGCTGATTCGCTGCCCGCAATGCAACTCTTCAAATATTGAATACCCGCAAATGACGCGGAAATTTTTGACGCCAGCGCTCGTCGGCGTCCTTTGCGCGCTGAAAATTATTCCGAAGGAGTTTTATTGTCAGGATTGCCACTTCACCTGGACAAACCGGGAAGAGCCTTCAATTGGGCGCCTTTGGCATCGGTTCTTTCCTGGAAGCGAAGCCGAACGGGGCTAAAACGAAGAGCCGCCAAGCGTTGAATCGTTGAAGCGTTAACGCAGCCATGGTGCAGTGACTTGACGCGTCAAGGTTTCAACGGTTCAACGCTCTAACTGTTCCCGATCATGAAATGGCTTTTCGTCCTACTGCTGGCACTGGCGATCTTCGGGGGTGCTGCGTGGTTCGGTTACAACACCTTTGTCAAAGAAGAAATCGAAGTACAAAAGGAGCAGCGCGGGGAAGTCACGCCGCCGCCTGCGGTGGACGTCAGCCTGCCGGATTTTGAGGCTGCGGTTAAACTGCGCCAGGATGGAAAACTGACCGAAGCGCGAGATGCGTTTGTGACGTTTATCCAAAAATATCCCAATGGAAAACACCTCGAAGAAGCCCGGGATATCCTTGGGGAAGTGAACGCCGAGATCTTGCTGTCACGCCATCCATCTCCTGAAAAGATCGAATACATTGTGAAACCCGGCGACGTGCTGGCGAAGATTGC
>DATARG010000064.1:0-5942 GCA_036264275.1 Candidatus Udaeobacter sp.
TCCAAGCGTTGATAATCAAAATGATAACGCTGCGCTTCGTGTCCCAGGCTCGGGTGTGTGAGCGCTTCGGCCAACAAAAGCGAATTGCGAAATTTATAGCCGATACGTTCCTCTAGGGGCGTCACGACGCTGATTCTGAGCAAAATCGAAGGAGCCCGTCAAGTGCATAAACCAAATGCCCCTGGGGAACGGAAGTCTAGTAAACACCCGTTACAAACAAACGGAAACCCCTTAAGCGCCGCCTAGTGTTTTTGATAAACTTCCAGCGAGGTCACTACATCCAGCGCACGCTGTAGAACTGGATCGTGAGGCGGCGGTTTTTCGGGCGCACGACCGCGGCGTTGCTGTGCCGCCTCGGCGGCTTCCAACTCGGGATTTGTCCCGGCTAACAGTGCAGCTTCACTCATGTGTGGACGACCCGTTTCATAAATGAAAGGCCCCATCCCTTTTTCGCTGCTCGACTGAAAAATCTGTCGCTTCTCTGCCAGCGACATTTCGACGGGCAAATCTGGTTTCAGGCCTTCTGGAAATAATGAGCGGCCATCGGGCGAAATCATTTCCGCCACGGCCAGACGCAGACCTTTGCCACTGGGTAATGGCAGGTCTGAGTATTCGGCAGCACGACCAGCAGTTGGTTGGCCGATAACGAGTGCCTTGCTGTAGAATCGCAATGCAGCCGCAATTGCTTCGGCAACGCCACTCGTATCGCTGTCAGCGAGCACCATTATTAGGCCGCGAAATGCCGGCTCGCGATCGGAACTAAATACCCTGTCCTGATGCCCTGTAGGTTTTCGCATCGTAAAGATCGGTTTGCCCTTCGGACAAAAGCGCTTCGCGAATTCGGTGGCCAACGACAAGTCATTCGTGGTCGAAGTGGCGCGAAGATCCACAATGAGATCATTCACCTTTTTTGCAGCGAAACCGCTCAGGGCCTTATCAAGTCCTTGTAGGTTGGTGTTGTTCAATGTGCCCATTCGCACATAGCCGGTGTGTCCTCCAATCAGCTCGCTGTAGAACGCGTTTGGGGTCCCTGCGGCTGCGCTTTCTTTGGCTGCCGATAGCGTGAGCCCACGGGGCAGCCGCACCAACAAACCCTCAACAGTTGCTCTGTTCAGTTCGGTGTCGGTGATCGCATCCGGGTCAGTAAAATTAGCTTTTAGTAATGTGATGAACGCCTGCAGATCGCCTGGACCTAACGAGTCAACCAGTTCCTCCATGGTGGGCGTAGTCGATGGTGAAGGTGTCGGCTGTGCAGGCGATTTTGGTACGGCCAGCGGGGCTGATGTCGGCGCCGGCGATTGAGCGGCCAGATTGGCGCCAACGATTGGGATGACAAATGTCGCCAGGAAAAATCGAAACATCACAAGAATCCGATCACGTTAGCCGTAACCGCATTTAGAGCAACGTCGCGCCGGTAATGACAGTTCTCGAAATGAATCCGCGACATGGCCTCATATGCGCGTGATCGGGCTGCTTCAAGAGTTGGCCCGAGTGCTGTTACGGCGAGTACGCGACCGCCCGCAGTCTTAACTTCCCGGCCATCGCGTTTAGTTCCCGCATGGAAAATCTGCACATCCTCGAGCTTGCCGGCTTCATCGAGACCTGAAATTGATTTTCCGGTTTCGTATTTGCCAGGGTACCCACCGGAGGCCAGCACAACCGTGACCGCAGTACGCGTATCCCATTCAATCGCGCATTGCTCGATTTTTCCGTCAATCGTTGCCTCCAGCAATGGCAACAGGTCTGATTTCATGCGGGGTAAAAGTGCCTGCGTCTCCGGATCGCCGAAACGGCAATTAAACTCCAGCACGCGCGGCCCATCGCTGGTAATGATCAAGCCCGGATACAGGAGTCCGCGAAACGTGACGCCGTCCTGAATGAGACAGCGCAGCAGCGGTTTCATGATTTCGGTATCGAACCGCGATTGCAATTCGCTGTTCCAATTGTTGGCTGGACTGAAAGCGCCCATCCCGCCGGTGTTCGGGCCTTGATCGCCGTCCAACGCACGCTTGTGGTCGCGTGCCGATTCCAGCAGAAGGTAGTCTTTCCCATCCAATACCGCATGCAGAGAGCATTCTGTGCCGTACAAAAATTCCTCGATGATAATGCGCCGGCCAGCCTCGCCGAAGCGCGCTTGATTCATCATGTCGTCGATCGTCAATCGTGCCATTTCGGCATCGGCTGCGATGACAACGCCTTTGCCGAGCGCAAGGCCATCCGCCTTGATCACGATCGGAAATCTCAAGCGCTCGCAGTAACGAAGCGCGTGGCTGCTTTTGGAAAATGTGCCTGCTTCCGCCGTGGGAATTTTCTGCGTGCGCATCAGCTCTTTTGCAAAGATTTTCGATGATTCAATTCGCGCTGCCGATTTATCCGGACCGAACGCGCGCAATTTGTCAGTTGTGAATAGATCGACGATGCCGGCAGCAAGAGGATCATCCGGGCCGACCACTGTCAGATCGACGCGGTTTTCTTTTGCGAACCTAACGAGGGCTTTCAAATCGCTTACCGGAATCGAAACGTTTTCGGCAATTTCGCCCGTCCCGGCATTTCCCGGCGCGCAAAAAATCCTGTCAGCACGCGGAGATTGCCGCAGCTTCCATATAAGCGCGTGTTCGCGGCCGCCGCTGCCTATAACGAGAATTCTCATCGGTCTGAGAGATGAACGAGAAGTTGTAACCACGGCTCGTGGGCCGTCCAATGCTTTCAAAAATTTCTGCACACACGACAAGCCAACTGCCCTCGATACGCTAGGCAGGCCGGTGGTTACAGTTCGCGCTACTTTGCGGGCCGTGATTCCGCCGGCAGAATCGCGACATCTAATTTTTCCGTGTGGCGAATGATCGTGAGGTTGGCGCTCACATTAATTTGTTCGCTGACCAAAACTTTATGCAGATGATGCACAGTGCCGATAGGTTGGCGATTGAACGCGACGATCAGATCGCCGTGACGCAAACCTGCTCGTTCGGCTGGACTGTTCTTTTCGACTGAAACAATCAGCACGGCCGTCTCGAGCGGCAAACCGTAAAAGCGCACGATCCGGCGGTGAATCGGCAAGTTCTGGCCCGCTACACCGATATAACCGCGGCGAATTCTTCCGTCTTTGATGAGCCAGCCGGCGACAAATTTCGCCGTGTTGCTCGCAATGGCGAAACAAATACCCTGCGCAGGCCGAATCATTGCGGTGTTTACGCCGACGACTTCACCAGCTGAATTGACCAGGGGTCCACCGGAGTTACCGGGATTTAGCGCGGCATCTGTTTGAATGACGTTGTCGATCAAGCGGCCGGATTGTGCGTGCATGGAGCGACCCAGCGCGCTGATGACTCCGGCTGTCACGCTGGCTTCAAACCCGAACGGGTTACCGATCGCGATTACCAGCTGGCCTACTCGCAAATTCTCAGAATCCGCCAGGCGCACGTGTGTGAGCTGTGGTGCGTCGACGCGAATAACGGCGAGATCCGTATCCGGGTCATCGCCCGTTAATTGGGCGGGATATTCGCGGCCGTCCGACATGTTGACGGTGATGGCACTCGCATCGTGAACAACGTGGCTGTTTGTCAGGATGAATCCATCCGGTGCGATCATGAATCCGGAGCCGTTCCCGCTAAGTTCGCGCTCTCGACGTTGTGCGCTGACGCGCTGCTTTACGTTGATATTAACTACGGCCGGCGCGACGCGCGCGACTGCACTGATGACTGTGCGGGAATACGCGTCGAGCAACTCCGAGTCGTCCAGTTGCATCTCCTCGCGAACGGGCTGTGAAGCGACGGGGTTGGTCTCGTTGAACAGAAAGTCCATCCGACCCGCATTGTTGTTTGGAGCAGCTGTAATGCTCATGTCTTAATTTCGAATATTGAAACCAGCAGTCAACTACACACAAACAGAAGCTATACGCACCTTTCAGAACGTTACCATCCGGCTTGCACGTGTTGCGAAGTTGTTTTACACACGGACCATGTCAAAAGTCTCTTCAGCTCCCTCCGTGCTAGATCCGCGCTGTCCGTCCCGGCTGGTGCTTGATCGTATTGCTGACAAATGGACCGCTCTCACTATCCAGATTCTTGCGGGTGGCACGATGCGTTACGCTGCTCTTCAGCGAGAGATCGGCGGGATTTCTCAGAAAATGCTCACCCAGACCCTGCGCAGCCTCGAGCGCGACGGATTGGTGCAACGCACAGTCCACCCGGTTGTCCCGCCGAAAGTAGAATATTCGCTTACAAGGTTGGGACGCACGTTGATCGAGCCGTTACAGGGCCTTTGTCGTTGGTCAGAAAAACACCTTGGGGAGCTTCAAGAGAATCGCTCGCGGGCAAAATCTGTAGCCGCGGCCGTTGACCGCGGCAGATGAGGGATATTTCGTGCGAGCCGGGCTCAACACCCGTGGCTACAGCGACTGTGCACTGACCCATGCACCAAGCCGAAATTATTGTCCTTTTGTTTACCGTCGTCGGGGTTTTGGCCGTGCTGGCGCACAAGATTACCCTGCCGTATCCGATCGTGCTCGTTGTTGGGGGACTCGCTTTGAGTTTCGTGCCGCGATTACCGGAAGTGAACCTGAATCCGGACGTTGTGTTCTACTTCATACTTCCGGCGCTAATTTATCCTGCGGCGTTGTTTACATCGTGGCGTGATTTCCGGCGAAATCTGCGGCCGATACTCCTCCTCGCCATCGGACTCGTGTTGGCAACCACGCTGGCGGTTGCCTGGATCGCGCATTCCATTGTGCCGGCGCTTCCATGGGCTTCTGCTTTTGCACTTGGCGCAATTGTTTCTCCGCCAGACGCAGTTGCAGCCACGGCGATCATTCGACGACTCGGCGTTCCTCACCGCATACAGGTAATCCTTGAGGGCGAGAGCCTGGTGAATGACGCCACTGCACTGGTTGCGTTGCAGTTTGCGATCGCGGCCCTCGTTACCGGTAATTTCTCGCCAGCATCTGCGACGGGGCGTTTTGTGTGGGCGGCTGCAGGCGCCGTCGGAATTGGATTACTCGTTGGCGTGGCGATGCGCTGGGTGCAGAGCCATCTGGATAATCCGCCAATTCAAATCACATTCTCTTTGCTCACGCCTTTTATCGCTTATCTGCCTGCCGAACAGATGCATGCCTCCGGTGTTTTGGCGACAGTTACCGTCGGTATTTTCCTTGGCTGGCATTCGCCGCTGATGATCACCGCGCGGACCCGCCTGCAGGCGTATGCGTTTTGGGAGACGATCACGTTCCTTCTGAACGGCTTCGTCTTTATCGTCATCGGCCTGCAACTTCCGAGAATCCTCCACGCGCGGAATCGCGAATCGCTTACGGGTCTGTTTATGAGCGCGATTGTGATTTGCGTTGCGGTAATTCTGATCCGTTTCGCATGGGTGATACCGAGCACTTATCTGTCTCGTCTGCTCAGGAACGAACGAGACGCGCACGACCCAACTCCGTCGTGGCAGCACGTTGCGATCGTTGGCTGGGCCGGCATGCGTGGAGTGGTGTCACTCGCGGCGGCGTTTGCATTGCCGTTTGCGTTGCCCACTGGCCAGCCGTTTCCCGGGCGCAATTACATTCTGTTTGTCGCCTTTTCAGTGATCCTGGTCACGCTCGTCTTGCAGGGTCTTACGCTGCCGGTGTTGATTCGGAAGCTCGGCGTGCCACCCGATGCAGAGACGGATGAAGAGGAGCGCCTTGCCCGGTTGGAAGCAAACAAAGCAGCGCTCAAATGGATAGAGGAAGCAGGCGCAAATGGGAAATTTTCGCCTGACGCTGCAAATCGGTTACACGCCGAATACGACGAGCGCATAGAGCAATTACAACTCTGCGCTGAAAATCCCGACGATTGTCGGGGCGAAATCGCCACACCGCAGTACCAGCGTTTGCAGCATCAAGCGCTGCGCATCGAACGGAAAACCATCATTCGTTTGCGAAACGAACGTGTCATCAACGATGACGCGTTGCG
>DATARG010000167.1:0-7725 GCA_036264275.1 Candidatus Udaeobacter sp.
ATTTTGGCCGATAATTTTGCCTTGCTGATCCTGGATGAACGAAACGTGCCATCCCCCGAGATTCTTGAGAAAATGCGACTCATTCTGGGACAAAAGTAGGTTTTATAGATTGTTGTTCTCATTAACCCACGGGGAGCCCTAGAGCAGCTCATCCGGACCAGCGTCCGACCCATGTGCTCCAGCCGTAAAATCCCAGCTGCTCCAATAAACCTTCCGCCGCTAACGCATCCACGTCCGCGCGGCTTGGCGTGATCTTTTCGTTGGCATCAACGCCGTAGATATCATCGATCACCATCCAACATCCGTTCGCAAATTTATCGCGGTAACAATCGATGTCTCTGCGTTTGGCTGCATCGGCGTCCAGGATTAACAGCCCTACCTGATCCGAACCGACCGCTTGCCGCACAACCGAAATCGTTTCCGGCTTAAACGATTGTCCTTTGACAAGTGTGACCATGTTCGTCACGTGCTCCCTGGCGAGATTGCGTTCCAAGTCGCGCAAGATATTGCGAGTGCCGAGCCGTTTGTGTTTCACGCTGCCGCCGGGTTCGATCGCGATCAATTTCTTCTTCTGACCTGAATCACGAACTCCTAATGCTGAAGCAATTGTTGCTCCTCCAACAAACGCGCCAATCTCGAGAATCGCGCCGGCCGAAAGTTTCGCGAAGTGATAAATCAAAATCAACACGTCCAGATGGAGCATGGAGTACTTGTCGCGGATCTTCATCAACTCGGAATGGATTGGCTCGTGGCGATACGCCATCAGCCTGTGCATCAGGTCCAGGCAATCGTTATGATTAGCAGCCTTCGCGATCGGCTTTTCGGGATTCATGTTTTCCGCCTGCTATGAGGACTTCGGGATGCCGCAGGTGAACTCGCCGGAGCGGGCCTTGCACCGGTCGACGGCGTTACAGCGGGGCTGGAAACGCGAAATGCGAACGTCGCCGTCGGTGAAGGAGACGGTGTGCCTGACACCGTTGACGAAGGCGAGGGCGAAGGACTCGGGGTCGGGCTTGGAGTGGGTGAAGGAATAATGCTTTCCCACCGATGCAACGGAACGCTCGCGCCCCCAATTTCTTTTAGCAGCGCTTCGCAACGCGCGTGAATTTTGTCCAAGTCGGGAGGACCAAATGGCTTCTCGGCCGTTCCCGGGAAGATGATGTAACTCACCTTCAAATCGCTCACCGGCCGATTGTACGCGGTTGCAAGCGCGTTGAGTTCTTTTGCGATGCGTAGCGACGCTTCCCCAACTTTGTCGTTGGGACCGACGTCTCCAACGATGACTGGATAAATCGCACCCTCGAAAACCACGAGCGCGTAATCGCCCACTTTTACCGGGTCGGCACCACGAGTAAACGTTCCCGGTACCACAATGAACGGATCGGTCGCGCCGATCAGGAAACTGAATTTTTTCAGCGTGTTGACTTCCGCGCGCAATTCCGCGATTGCGTTGCGCAGGTCGCGTTTGCGCGCGGGCGCCGTGCTTGCCAGCGCGTACTCGTCTTCTGCGTGTTTTAATCGCTGTTCAGAGCCCGCGAGATACGGGTTGGGCGCGTCCGTTCTCTTTTCCCAACGATAACTAGTCGCCGGCTTGAAATTCGCCGGTGCACCAGTCCCGGCAGACAGGCGATCGGAATCGGAGCCGTCGGCGTCTACATCCATATCCGCTTGGAGAAGGAGCGCCTTTCGATGAGTTTCGGGATGCTGAAGCTGTAGAACCGTCTGACAATCGAAAAAGTTATGCCGCGACAAGAGCAGATCGAGACGGCCAAGGTTCTCGCGCAGCATTCTGACCTTTGTGTCGTAAAGCTGCCCGAACAGCGGCGAAACCGAATCAGCGGATAACATCGAGGTTAAGCCAGGCAAAAGCGTCGGCAGTTGGGGACTGACTTTTGCCAGTTCTTCGATGGTTTTGTTCGGCGAAGGCACGCGCGCTAGCAGCTTGAGGTCCAATACGTAACTCTCGGGTTGGCTGCGTTCGGTTGTAGCATCGGAACCGGGAGTCGTCTCAACCGTGGAGCGAAGTGTGATGCCGCTGAAAAGTTTTGCCGTATCCAACTTTCCCGTGATTGTCGGAGGCCGGGTTGCTGTCGGTGCCGGCGTCGGCGTTTCGGATATCTCAATTGGCGCGAAGCGTTGCAGTCGCTCAAGCGAGATCCAGCGATAGACAATCGCGGCGAAAATCGCAGCGAACAAGACCAACACCAGCCGCCGCCATGTACGAAGGCGAATTTTTCCCACGCGATTACTTTCTGACCCAGGCGACGATAGCTGCAATGATCCCGATCACGCTCAACACTGACATCAAACCAGCAGGCATGACTCTGCCTGTGCGAAGGAATTTGGGCACGAACTGCGCAGCCAGCAAAAACGAGACGACAAGTGCCGTCGCCAATCCGGCAACGCGGTGTTCGGGCAAAAGGAATGCCGCTACGAGCAGCAAAACCCCTGTGATCGCGCCGGCAATGATAGACGCTACGCTGCCTGCCTTAACGTAGCCGACAATGCCGCCGGCGATCGTAAGCAGGCCAAAAATAATGAAATAAATCTTCGCCGTTTCCATTTGGGAACGCGCCAGCATTGGTAAGCTAACTGAACGCGACTGTCCAGCATTGCTGTAACCGCGGCCAGTGGCCCGGGCGCGATCGTCGTAATGTACCGCCTGGATCAGTGATTCCGGCTACAGCGCGCGCACGCTAGCGTCGTTGTAAAATTCGATCTGTCGCCCGCCGAGGCGGCGGATAACACGCCAGCCACGGCTTTTTGCAAACTCACGGATTTCATCTTCCGACATCTCCCGCAGAACACGCAACTCCGCAGCCTGAGTCATGATATACTCGGAGCTTATAGCAAGTCTTCCCCCGATCTTGGCTGCGAGAGCTGGCAAGTCGTTGTGCATCTGTTCCTTGCTAACGATTAACTGTGCGATGTGCGTCGGAGATCTTTTTCGTCGATGGCAGCGGCGGCGGCCGCTTCGATTTACGGTTCAGTCTGGCTCCGAGTGCGTGAACAGCTTTGCGGCTTGGGGACGGGCCATGCGAGGTCGGTTTCTCCATATGATTTTCTTTTTCTAAAGCCGTCTGTTTTCAAAGCCATAGGTATCAAATTCAGCCTCGGGCACAAGCGATACCACCACGGCTTCGGCTTACTGGCGCGGTGCTTTTCCTTGGCTACACTTTGTCGATGTTTTCGGAGACGATCGAGTTGCGCGGTCACATTATTGATTCGCTCATCTTGCCGAAGGTGCTGGACCAAATCTTAACCCACGGCGCCAAGTTCAAGATAGGCGAGATCAAAATCGGCCAGAAGCGCGCAGACCAAAGCTTTGCGCGCATCGAGGTCTCAGCCGAGACAAGCGATGCGCTGGATGAATTAATTCTGCGACTGAGACAGCACGGTGCCGAAGTCGCGGAACGCACAGACGCACAACTGGCTCCTGCTCCGGCTGACGGCGTTTTTCCGCCCGAGTTCTATGTGATGACGAATCAGCAAACCTTCATCCGCATTGACGGCAAGGAGATCGAAGTGCGGCCTACCATGATGGACACCGCGATTGCTGTGGACCGAAAGGGGCGCATCGCGCGAGCGGTTAAATTCTTCGACGTTCGCAAAGGTGACGAAATCCTCGTTGGCCACCAGGGTGTGCGGGTGGTGCCTGTGCAACGCGCGACATCGCGTACCGATATTTTCCAATTCATCAACACGATTGTCGATGCTGATGAACCGAAATCGGCGATCATTCGCGAACTAGCTGAGGAACTGCGACGCGCTCGCAAAACCAAAGGCAAAATCGCAGTTGTCGCCGGCCCGGCGATCGTGCGGACCGGTGCCGGTCAGCACTTGGTGCGTCTTATCGAGGCAGGCTATGTCGATCGACTCTTCGCTGGAAACCCATTTGCCGGTTACGACGTGGAGCAGGCTTTGTTCGGGACTTCTTTGGGAATCAGCCTTGACCTGGCGTTCGCACGCGGGGGACGCGAGAACGTGATGCGCGCGGTCAATGCGATTCGCCAAGCCGGCAGCCTTGGCGCAGCTGTTAAACAAAATGTTCTGACCAGTGGGATTATGCACGCCTGCGTCCGTAACAATGTCGATATCGTACTCACAGGCTCGATTCGCGACGAGGGATCAATTCCCGGCGCAACGACAGACGCGATTGAGGGTCAAAAACTGTTGCGCAAAAAGCTTGGCGCTGTGACGCACGCGTTGCTGCTGGCATCCATCCGGCATTCGCTTGCCGTGGTGAGCATGCTGCCGCCGACCGTGAAAATCGTATCCATCGATATCGATGCCTCGGCGGTCGAGCGAGTGGTCGAACAACAGCCTTTGCAATCAATCGGCATGATCACGGACGTCGAACCATTTCTTCGGGAACTCGCCGATCGCCTGAGCGGGTCTGAGGCCAGTCAGTAGATTTCGGTTCTATGCGCGAACTGCTTCTTTGTCCGCCGGATTATTACGGCATCGAGTACGAGATCAATCCATGGATGAGCGTCGCCCGCGGTGCCGAAACGGCAATCGTCCAGGAGCAGTGGAAACAACTGCACGCGACGCTTTCCAAATTTTGCGAGGTTCATCTGATTGCGCCACAGCCGCGACTGCCCGACATGGTCTTCACAGCCAACGCCGGGCTGACGGTTGGTCGCCGATTCATCCCCAGCAATTTCCGCCACAAAGAACGCGCCGGAGAACAATCATTTTTTGCCAAATGGATGGAGCAACACGGCTACGAAGTGGATTGGCTGCCGGAGAAACTCTACTTTGAAGGCGAAGGCGACGCGCTCTTCGGACAAGACGTCCTCTTTTGCGGTTATAAATTTCGTTCCGACATCCAATCGCATCGCGCAATAGCAGAAATGCTTGGTTGCCTTACGATTTCGGTGGAGCTGGTTGATCCGCGCTTTTACCACCTTGATACCTGCTTTTGCCCGTTGCCAGATGGCAGTGGGTTCTGGTTTCCCGATGCGTTCGATGAGTATGGCCAGCGCGCAATCCGCGAACATATGACTGATTTGATCGATGTAGCACCGGAAGAGGCAACGCACTTCTCATGTAACGCAGTGGTGATTGACCGGGACATCGTTTTACCCAAGGGCGCCCCCCAATTGGTGACAACGCTACAAGCGCGCGGCTACGGCTGTCACGAGTTGCCGATGACCGAATTCATTAAAGCAGGCGGCGCCTGCAAATGCCTGACCATGTTTATGCCGCAAAGAGAAAAGGCTTGAGGTATAAACGGACCGCCGAGCCGTCCGGGCAGCTTTGGCGTGCTCGGTTGATCATGCCCTACCTTTCAGATTTCGCACGAAGCGCTTTTTCGATTTGCTCGATCGGCAAGCAATTGACCACGTCGTCTTTGGTGAGCCAGCCTTTGCGGGCAATGCCAATTCCGAACCACAAATCTTGCAGACGCGCTGTGCGATGAGCATCCGGATTGATCACGCATTTAACCCTTTTTTGTTTGGCCAGTGGCCACCAGCGCCAGTCGAGGTCGAGCCGCTTGGGTGCGGCATTGAGTTCGATCCATGTGCCGGTGCGCGCTGCCGCGTCGAGCACCGCCGGAACGTCGATCAGGTACGAGTCTCGTTTCAGAAGCAGACGGCCCGTCGGATGCGCCAGGATCGTAACGAATGGATTTTCCAGCGCGCGGATCACGCGCTGAGTCATGTCCGATTCGCTCAAATTGAAAACGGAATGCACTGACGCGACGACATAGTCGAGCTGCGACAGCACATCGTCGGAAAAATCCAACGAGCCGTCGCGCAAAATGTCGCATTCGACGCCGGCAAATAAACGAAATCCACCGAACGTCTTGTTCAGCTTTCGAATCGCAGCAACTTGCGCGAGTAATTTTTCCGCGGAAATCCCATGGCCTTGAACCGAGCTGCGGCTGTGATCGGCGATGCCGAGATACTCCAGCCCGAGTTCGCGAGCGGCTTCGGCCATTTCTTCGAGAGTGTTGTGACCGTCGCTCGCCAGCGTGTGGCAGTGAAACGTGCCGCGCAGATTTTCTTTCTCAATGATCTTTGGAAGGGAATGTTGCTCAGCCGCTTTGAACTCGCCGCAGTTTTCCCGCAGCTCCGGCGGAATGAAATCGAGATCAACCGCTCGATACAAGTCGGCTTCGTCCCGCACATTCGGAATTTTCTGAGCTGACCTCTGCTTTTTCGCTTTTGGGCTGTTAGGGGCGATTGACCTCAATCGCCCGGCTCTCCCTTCGACAGGAGACGGTTCGGGTGAACCGCCCAGGTTTTCGACCGAAAGCGGAGCAAGCCGATATTCATTGAGCGTCCAACCCCGCTGCAATGCCCGACTGCGCATCTCGATGTTGTGCTCCTTGTTGCCAGTGAAATAGGCAAGCGCAAACGGGTATTCCGCCGTCGTGACTACTCGCAAATCGCACTGCACTCCCGAGCGCAGCCGAACACTCGATTTTGTTGGGCCTTGTGCGATGACGGATTCGACGAGCGGATGGGATACGAAAAATTTCGTAATCGCTTCCGGTTCCTTCGTTGCGACCAGTAAATCGAGATCGTGAACGATTTCTTTTCGCCGTCGATAACTCCCGGCAATCTCAACTTGCAAAGCTGCTTCGTGCGCCGCGAGATCCGAGCGCAGCGCTTCAGCATCAGTTGCTACCTGGCCGAATTGAAACGAACCGGCGTGCGAGGCGCGTCTGGCGATTCCGTCACAAATTTTTTGCTGCGTTGTTTCGCCAAACCCAGGCAATTCGGCAACGCGACCCTCTTCGCAGGCCTTTCGCAACTGCTCGATCGAGCTGATGCCGAGTTTATCGTGGAGCGCCTTGATCTTCTTGGCACCAAGCCCAGGCAACGAAAACAATTCCAGAACTCCGATCGGAAATTCCGCGCTTAATTCCTGGAAATATTTGAGCGCCCCCGTTTCGGCCAGCTCCTTAATCTTAAGGGCGATGCTCTTTCCAATGCCTGGAATTTTCGCGACAGCTTCTTCGTCCTGAAAATTCGTGACATTAGCGCCGAATGTTTCGATCGCGCGCGCTGCATTCGTATACGCCCGGATCTTGAACGGATTGTCGCCTTTCAACTCCAGAAGCGTTGCGATCTGCTCCAGAACGCTGGCGATTTCCTGCTTGGTCACACCAAGACGGTTAACCTGAATTGAGTCGCCGTCGACGACGCTGTTGCAGCTTACTTCCTGCGCAAGGCCGAGGCCCTAACCATCGTGTTGTCGTTACTGCGGCAAATCGCGCCCCAGCGCTTATTTTATTGACCGATCACGCTCCATCCTGCCGGTAGAGTCGGGCCAAGCGCAGCGCCGACCACAACGGTGTCGTTGAGGTAAGCGATCGCCGTTTGACCAGTCGCCGGATTGTACAGCAGATAATCCGGATGTCCGTCCTGGCTGAAATCAGCCGTGCCGACCAGTGGCCAATTGACGGGAATAGTGGGCCCAAATGCAGCTCCAATTACTGCCCCGTCTGATAAGTAGCCGATTAGCGTTTGTCCTGTGAGGGAATTGAACAATGCAAAGTCCGGGTGGCCATCGCTATTGAAATCAGCCACACCTACCAGGTTCCAGTTACTTGGAAGAGGCGGACCAGTCGTAGCGCTGAGGAAAACATTATTGTTAAGATGCCATATCGCCGTTTCACCAGTGCTCGGTTTGTAAAGCACATAGTCCGGATGCCCATCGCTGTTAAAGTCCCCTGTCCCCACCAGTTGCCAGCCAGGCGACAGTGAGGGG
>DATARG010000148.1:0-4363 GCA_036264275.1 Candidatus Udaeobacter sp.
CATTTTGTGCGTTATGGCATCCGACGGCCGGACGATCCGCTGGTGCTTGACTCGATTAAAGTGATCGATCGCGTTCTGAAGCACGATCTGCCACAAGGCCCGGGCTGGCGCCGCTACAATCACGACGGTTACGGCCAAAAAACCGACGGCAGCGCTTACGATGGAACCGGAGTGGGCCGATGCTGGCCGATTTTGACCGGAGAACGCGGCCATTACGAGCTCGCTGCGGGTCGCGATCCAAAACCGTTTATCACAACAATCGAAGATTTTTCGAACCAGGGCGGTATGCTCACCGAACAGATTTGGGATGGACCAGATTTGCCCCAAGCAAGAATGAAGCCCGGTTGTCCGACAGGTGCGGCGATGCCGCTTTGCTGGTCGCATGCCGAGTACATTTCGCTGGTGCGGAGCCGGCATGATGGCGTTTGCTTTCCTCGGGTCGAGCCGGCCTACCAACGATACGTGGTGAACCCAGTTTCGAACCGTTATGAAATGTGGACGCTTCGCTACCCCATGCGACGGATGCCGCGTGGCAGAATTTTGCGGATCATTCTCGCCGAACAAGCGAGCATCACCTGGACAAACGATAATTGGGAGCGGACTAACAAGTCACAGACGTTACACCAGGACCACCTGAATCTCTGGTTCGCAGATTTTCCAACTACCGAATGGCCGGTGGGTTCAGTATTTGTCTTTACAATTTTTTGGGAAGGCAATCAGCGCTGGGAGAACCGCAACTGGGAGATTACTGTTGCTTAAAGCGAACGCAATTGAGCGCCACGCGGCGTAACTTCAACATAAGGACCCGACACACGCGCGATCCCTGTAGCCGATCCGAACAATAGGCTGGATACATGAAAGCAATTGTTCAAACTGCCAATGTGGAGGAGGAAACGATTCCATTAAAAAAGGTGATTCCATTCTGGTTTGCCGCGTCCAGTCCGCTTCTCGGTATGCTTCTCGGCTTACTGGGAGCATGGTTCGTTACCTGGCTCAGCGCGTGAAGAGACCTCGTCGTCCAAACCGCTTTGACGAACCGTGAAGAAACTACTCGAAGCAGATTCCTTCCCGCGAGTAGCGTCCAGCGCTGACTCGCCTCCTTTAGATGCTCTTTCTGGTGCAGTAGCGAAAGAAAGGCGACGGATTTTGATCGTCGATGACGATGCGAACAGCACGCACCTTGTCAAAATCCTTCTGGAAAGATCCGGCCCCTATGTGGTGCTGGAGGAAAACGATCCCACTAAGGCCGATCAAACTGCACATGATTTTAAGCCAGACCTGATTCTGCTCGACATCATCATGCCGAAAATGGACGGCGGCGAGTTAGCGTTACAAATTAAAGCTGATCGTGAATTGCACGATACCCCGATAATTTTCCTTACGGCTCTGGTCACGCACGGTGAGGCAAAGAGCGGGCTTCAAATCCAGGGACATCCTTTGGTCGCGAAGCCGATTAGCATTCCAGAGTTGATCGACGCGATCGAAAAACATCTGCCTGCGCCGGCGCAGTATTAATCAGGGATTGCGAGGGCGGCCTTCGCAGCAAAATCACGCCGGTGAGAATTTCTCGCCGCGTTCGAGCGCCACTTCAGCTTCGAGGTTCTCGCGATCACGCCCAATGCTCGCCACAGCACTGAGTTTACCGTCGGACCGAAACGTTACCGAGGCCTCTTTGTCTTTCAGATCACCGGACACGCTGGCGTCATCGCCACTGCTGCCATGACCGACATAATGGATGTGCAAATCGAAATGATTGCTCCAGAAGAATGGCGGAATGGTGAAAGGCTCTCGCGCGCCGAGAATATTTCGTGCGGCGGTCTGCCCCTGGCGCTGAGCGACAACCCAGTGTTCCACCCGGATCCGGCCGGCGCGCGGATCGGGCCAACGGGCAATGTCGCCCGCTGCGAAAATTCCGGGAACGTTCGTTTCCAAAAACTCGTTTACTAAAACACCGTTATCCGTCGCTACTCCTGCCTGCTCAGCAAGCTGTGTGTTTGGGCGAACGCCGATTCCAACAACGACTAAATCACAGTCCAATTTCATTCCATCATCGAGTTGCACATATCGCTCGTGAATTGTTGCTGGTGTTCTACCAAGATGAAATTTCACACCATGCGCTTCGTGTGTTTCGCGAACCAGATTTCCCATTTCTTTTCCCAGAACTTTCCCGAGCGGCGGCGAATCTCTCCCGACCACTGCGACCTTCAATTTGCGTTCACTCAATGACCACGCCACTTCGAGGCCGATAAAGCTAGAGCCAATGATGACTGCGCGTTTCGCCTTCTTAGCCTTTTCGATGATGCGCCGACTGTCGTTCAGAGTGCGTAGATAACAAACATGCGGCAAATCGGCACCTGGAATCGTAAGGTGGACGGGGTCAGCGCCAGTCGCCAGCAACAACGCGTTGTAGCCTAGCGATCGGCCATCGGACAACATCACTTTTTTAGCTTTCGGATCGATGCTCGTAGCGGTCGCGTTGGTAAATGCTTCAATTTTTTGCTCACGATAAAATTCCGGCGGTCGCAGCGGGATCCATTCCTCCGGCGCGTTGCCTGCCAGATAATCCTTCGAAAGATTCGGCCGATCGTAAGGCAGAAACTCGTCCGCGCCAATCATGATAACCGGGCCATCGTAGCCTTCACGACGCAACATCTCAGCCGCAGCCCCGCCTGCGGCGCCTGCGCCAATTATCACGACGTTCGCCGGTGACACTTTCAGTTTTCGCTCCGATTTCTTATCGATCTTGCCTGTTACAAAAAATTGCTCGCCACGTTTTTCGATTTCGTAGCACGCAATATTATTCAAGGCGGGCGCTGCGATCGCTTCGCCTGTGCGCAAATCAAAGCGCGCATGGTGCCACGGACAGCGCACTGTGCAGTCGACGATCAATCCTTTCGATAGCGGCCCGCCGTAATGCGTACAAGTCGCGCCAATAGCGAAAAGGTCATCGCCTCGTCGCGCAACAAGAACCGGTTCGCCAAACGCGTGTCCCAAAAGCATTTCTCCATCGCGCACGCTTTCGGTCTTATAGCCTCTCTCAAAAGCAGGTCCCTCAAGCTCGCTAAATGCTTCAGCCATACAATTTCCTCTTGATGCTACCATATGAATCGCATCGGAGTTATCCAATAACCGTCTTGGAAACCGTTCCGGTTGGAAAAGACAAACTCCCCACAGCTCGACAGACACGCGCGCTTCCCCACCAATTCTCGAAAGTGAAAAAGGAGTCCCGTTGTCCACTTCATTTTCCAAGCAATAATGTCCGAAGAACTAAACCTCTGCGGGTCTTAACGAGATGAAAGTCCTGGCGGCTTATCCCAACTGTTTGATGTATTCGAAGATCTATCTTTGGCTGGAGCCGCTCGGGCTCGAGCACGACGTTTTCAAGTCAAAGGATCCCCGCAAGATCGCACGTTCACTGAAACGCTGGGCCGAACAGAGCAAGCGGCGTAACGACACACCTTATCAATCCCTATGTCCATGTTGAACTTCTACATCAATCGAGTGGGAAACAATTTGCCGAAAACCCGAAAGCAAACTCTGGAACGCGCCAAGGACGAATTGCGTGAGGTGTTTGGGCGCAGGTAAAGCGACGTCAAGTCGCCGCACACCCAAAGCGCATCGCGCGAAATTTCCCGCAGGCGTCGATTTTACTTCGCGAAAGCCAACGGCTTGCTTAATCCCAGTCTTTGTTCAGCAACTCGCGCGTTTCTTCCACGGCTGTCCGCCAGATCTTCATCATTTCTTCGTCGTCGCGTCGGTAAAGCCCGCCGTAGTTGCCGTCGTTGAGATATTCTCGGACTGATTTCGGATTGAGGCGTCGAACTTTGTCCGGATCGCTAATCGGCTTTTGATGCGGAGGCATTTTGATATTTGCGAGCCGCGTCCACGTGAAATTTTCCATCCACGATGCGTGGGAAGCGACTGGATCAATTGCCTGCACTTGTGCCCAAACTTTCGGGGCGTTCCACCAATTGTGGAACTTGACTCGCACTCCGGGATGATCTGCCATCCATTCGCCGATAAGCCCTTGCGCGGCTGTATTGCCTCCGTGGCCATTCACAATCAATACGCGTTTGAACCCCTGCTCGGCCATCGCATCGAGGATATCAACCACCACCGACATGTAGGTTTTGGCCCGAAGGGTGATCGTTCCTGGAAACGCGCGGAAATACGGTGTGATGCCGAAGGCCAGCACGGGAAATACCGGAATGCCTAACGACTCGGCCGCTTCGGCAGACAGGCGCTCGGCTAAGATGGTGTCCGTGCTCAAACTCAAATAAGCATGTTGTTCTGTGCACCCCAACGGCAACACTGCGCGGTCGTCGCGTCTGAGATATTCTTCCACCATCATCCAATTCATTTC
>DATARG010000207.1:0-7334 GCA_036264275.1 Candidatus Udaeobacter sp.
CGCGGCGTTTAATCGTGGCCCCAGGCGGTAGCCAATGTCCTCAGGCAGAATGGGGGGATGCACACCGGCCACTTGCATTAACTTCTTAAGGCCGGCGCGCGATGTGCGGCCGATTTCGACGGCTCCGCGCTGCACCAGAACCCGGTTCTCTTCCACGAGCGGCACGATGTCAGCCACGGTCCCGAGGGCTACCAGATCGAGTCTTGATTTCAAATCAAACTCGGACAGAGGCCGCGCTTTCAACAGCGCATGGCAAAGCTTGAATACGATCCCGACGCTGCACAGATAATGAAATGGCGACGTTGAATCAGCTTTTGGATTCACTATTGCGACGCAATCGGGCAGTTGTGATTTGGGTTCGTGATGATCGAGCACTATCACATCGACCCCGCGCTTCTTGAGCTCGGCAATCTCACCGGTTGAAGCGGTGCCGCAGTCAATGGCAATCAGCAATTGTGGACAATGTTGCTCGAGGCAACGTCCGAGGCTTTCGTGGCTCAATCCATAGCCTTCCTCCATCCGCAACGGCAAAAAGAGTTCCGGTGTCGCGCCGTAACCGCGTAGCATTTCCGCGAGCAGCGCCAGGGAGGTTACTCCGTCGACGTCGTAATCTCCAAACAGCACAATGCGTTCTCGCGAATCCAGGGCAGCGAGAATCCGAACGACTGCTTCCCGCATTTGCGGGAGCAAAAATGGATCGCTTAGTGCCCTAAGACGCGGCTGCAGGAACGATTGCACATCATCCAGACCGTGAAACCCTTTCCGGAAAAGGAGTCGCGCGATGCATTCTGACCCGCAAATCTCTTTCCACGCAATCGCGCCGCCATTCAGATTTTCGTATGGCGGTAAAATCCATCGGTCCTGCACCGGCTCAGTTTATTTACGGCGCGGTGAGTGACAAGATTAGGACGCAGATCGCGTCAAAAAAACGCCTATTTTTGATTCCGTTGCGGCGGCCGTTTTTTCAGGAAATTCGAAACCGACTTTTCCGTCCTCTAATCTTAGGTACGTGGAGAATGGCGTCCGCGTTTTGAAATAAACCCCTCAAGGAGAGCAGTTTTTCCTGCGATGAGAAGTTTCTGCGCTCGCTCTTTCGCGATGTCGCAGCCGACAATCAATTTGCTTACGTAAGGTGCGCGAAGCGCTGCTCCTAACGAGGTGGAAATTCAAATTTCGCGCTGTCTTTTTTCGGCGACAGAACAAGATATGCGGAGAATTTATGGCCGCGCTTCGAAACGAAATTTTCGATCAAGGGCGACTTTCCTTCGGACAGCAATTCGTTCACTTCGTCCGTGGTGATTTCGTGTTCGCAAAGTTTCTTGGTCAACTTAAACACTTGGCGATTGTCCTGTTCCGGCTTGCGCACGTAATAGGCGTCCTCCAATTCCACAAGCTCGCCGTCGTGCATTTTGCTTTCGCCGATGACCTTTGCTTTTGAAAGATCGGCTTTCGCGCGCACTTTCCGCGCGACCGGCTTGCCATCCTTGCCAACCTTGGCCGCGCGTGGGGGAAACTCCCAGCGGATCCTGGCGTCGTTGCGCACGAGGAAAGCGTCGAACGGTCGGCCTTTCTTGGAAGTGAATCCCTTGATCAGATCGGTCTTTCCCTTTTCGATCAGATGGACCGCTTCTTCGCGTGAGATCTCTTTTTTGCACATCAGGCGGGGAACCCGGAATGCTTGTTTCCATTCGCCGTTGTCGCGCGCACGCAGGACGTAGTTCGGACCGACCTCGCATAATTCCGCACCTGTCGCCGGGTCCTTCCAAAACGGTTCTACCGATCCGAGATCGACCTTGTCTCCGAAGTCGTATTCCGCTTTCCACTTTCCGGTCTTCTCATCTTTCGCGAGCTTCAGAGTGGCGGCAAAGGTGGCGCGCGTTTTCGCAGAAACAAATCCATCAAGCGGTCCGACGGAGCCTTTGACGACGAGCTCGCGAATCTCGCTCTCTTCCATTTTCCGGCCGCCGATGACCTTGTAGATCATAAACTCACCATCCTGCGATTTGTAGCCGCGTAGAGTTTCGCGGAGCGGCTTACGGTCGGTCGGCGAAATGATATCGGTCTCACGCGCGATCGAGTCGTCTTCCTCGAAGTTTTTCACCCGCTCGACGATTCCCTTGGTCTCTTCGACGATCTCAGCCATGAATTTTTCCCGCGAGAATTTCCCGCGCGTCATCTCGCGCAATTGATATTCCCACTCACCGGTCATGGCTGGACTTGTCAGGTCGGAGGCCTTTACCGCTTCAAGAAACTCGATCAACTGCTCGGCTTTCGCGCTCGGCACCAGCTCACGCTGATTGCGGTCCATGTACTTTTGATAAATGAGCCCATCGATGATGTCGGCGCGCGTCGCGGGCGTACCGAGTCCGCGCTCTTTCATGGCGTCAGCGGCGTCTTCGTCCTCT
Organism: Candidatus Udaeobacter sp.; assembly: GCA_036264275.1. Classification (GTDB taxonomy): domain Bacteria; phylum Verrucomicrobiota; class Verrucomicrobiia; order Chthoniobacterales; family UBA10450; genus Udaeobacter. Next base: position 2,406 of record DATARG010000207.1, read on the forward strand.
ACCAATTTTCCCGCCGTCTCCATCGCCGACAGTAGCGTTGCTTCCGTGTAACGCGGTGGTGGTTTGGTTGCTTCCGCGACCAATTTTGCTTCCAATGTTTTCGCCTGGTTATTGTCGCTGGGCGATAAGGCCGGCAACGCTTTGTCGTCATCTACGGATCCTTTTCCGTAGACTTCCAGCCAGCCCGGCGCAGTCAGCACTTTGCCTTCGGTCTTGAATCGATGCGCTGCGATCTGGCTAAAACGCGTCGTGACATCGAATTCCGCTGGAGGAAAGAAGACGGCCACGAAGCGCCGCGCCACCATATCGAAAATTTTCGTTTCCGCTTCATCGAGATGCTTCGCTTCCGAGGTGGTCGGAATAATCGCGAAGTGATCGCTGATCTGCGCGTTGTTAAAAATCCGTTTGTTCGGCCGCACCCAGTCATTCGTTAGGGCTTTTTGTGCGTGTGCGCCTAAGGAGCCGGAAAGATTTCCGAGGGTCTGTTTCGCCACCGGCAGATAATCTTCGGGCAAGGCGCGCGAATCAGTGCGCGGATAAGTTAGCATCTTGTGCTTCTCGTAAAGCGCCTGCGCAATCTGCAGAGTGCGTTTAGCCGGAAAACCAAAGCGGCCATTCGCTTCGCGTTGCAGTGTAGTCAGATCATAAAGGCGCGGTGCGATTTGCGAACTGGCTTTTTTCTCCTCACTGACATCTGCAATCGGATTTCCCCGACAAGCGTGCGCGACTGCTTCCGCGGCGGCCTGATCCCAAACGCGATCCGCGCGGTCGTGTTCGTCGTTATTCTTTTTGAAATCGGGACGTTGATAGACGCCTTGGTATTCCCCTCGTTCGACTTCGAATCTCGCCGTGACGCGCCAGTAGGCTCTCGGTTTGAAATTACGGATTTCCAATTCTCGTTCGTAAACCATCGCGAGCGTCGGCGTTTGCACGCGGCCGACGGAGGCGACGTTGCCAGCGCGCGAACCGAACATGCGTTTCGTGATCGCGCGAGTGCCGTTGATGCCGATCAGCCAGTCGCTTTCGCTGCGCGAGCGGGCCGCCTCGGCCAGGCCATGCATTTCGGCCTCGTCGCGCAGATGACCGAAGCCATCACGAATGGCCTGCGGCGTCATGGATTGCAACCAAAGGCGCTTGACCGGGTGTTTGTTATTTGCGAGCCGGCAAAGATTATTGAAGATAAGCTCGCCTTCGCGCCCGGCGTCGCAGGCATTAATGAGAAGATGGATGTCTTTCCGCGCGATGAGTTTCTTCAAACTGGCGAAGACACCTTTCGACTTGTCGATCGGCTTGAGTTCGAATTTCGCCGGAATGATGGGGAGCGTTTCCAATCGCCAGAAGCCATATTTCTTTTTGTCGATGTCCTCGGGCATCAGTAGCTCGGCCACGTGACCCACTGCGGATGAGATGACAAAGTCGTCGTTCTCGAAGTGGTCGCCCTTCTTTGGCACCTTGAGGACGCGCGCGATGTCCGTGGCGACACTGGGCTTCTCGGTAATGATGAGGGCCTTAGACATGGGGCAGGAATCGAACTCACTTACGGTGGCTTTGCAAGTCAGGCCGATTTGCGGGGCGCGGAGCGCCGCTGTAACCCTCTGGCTAGCCGAGCTTAACGAAGTATTTTCCGGGCAATTGTTTGACCAGACGTTTCAGTTCTAGCTGCAAAAGTGTAGATGAAACGACCCCGCTTGGCAATTCACTACGCGCCGCGATGTCGTCGATTGAGGTTTCGATCGCCTCAATAGCTCCGAAGACTCGGCGTTCTTCGTCCGAAAGCGGCGGTAATGGCCGGGCAGCGATTTCGGGCGACGGTTTGGCCTCAGGCAACAGAACCTCCAAATCATCCAGAATGTCTGATGCATCCATGACCAGCTTTGCACCTTGCTGAATCAGGCGGTTCGATCCCATCGCACTTGGCGCGTTGATATGGCCGGGCACTGCATAGACCGCGCGACCTTGTTCCAACGCCTGAGCGGCCGTGATAAGCGCACCACTGTTCAATCCCGCTTCCACGACCAGAATGCCATGGCTCCAGCCGGAGATAATGCGGTTGCGCATCGGAAATGTTTGTCGATCTGGTTCGATATCCATCGAGAACTCGGAAACGATTGCACCGTTCCCGTTGCGGATTTTTTCCGCCAGGGCCGCATTCTCCGGCGGATACAATTTGGTTAATCCAGAGCCTATAACCGCGATGGTGCGGCCTTTCGCAGCGAGCGCCCCCTGATGAGCAGCCGTATCGATACCGCGCGCTAATCCGCTAATCACCGTGAGCCCTGCGTAAGCAAGTTGGTAGGCGAGCTTTTTCGCCGATTCCGTGCCGTAATGGGTCGTGCGTCGCGCGCCAATAACGCCTATACCGTGATGATCGCGGTCGAGGAGTTCGCCCCAGATGTAGAGCACAATCGGCGGCGCATGGATTTCGCGTAATGATCGCGGGTACGAATGGGACCGCTGCGTGATAACAGTCGTACCGAAATCGCGGATCCGTTGAAGCTCTGCAGAAAGGTCAATGGTTGATTCCCAATTGGAGATTTGGTCCGCAAGCTCGTTTCCAATCCCTTCCACCTTGCGAAGCTCGCTGCGTGTCGCGGCCAGGATCTGTTGCGGTTCACGGAAGACGTCCAGCAACTTACGCAACCGTACCGGCCCAACCGTCGGTAGCATGTTGAGCGCGATGCAGGCTTCGGTCGCGTTCATCTTGTAGAGGCGCTAACGCCAGGCGCCTGTTTTAAATCCAATCCGTGCTCGCTACAAGCACGGCTAGAAACTTGAGCACAACCTTGTGTTGAACCTCAGAAGGGAATCTCGTCTTCGTCTGGTTCGGTCGCCGATTTCTTAGGCGGTGCGCCGGTTTGCCGGCTTTCCCCGGTCGCATCGCCTCCGCCGGGAGGCCGGCCTCCGAGCAACTGCATGTTCTCGGCCACCACGCGCAGTCGCGTTCGTTTCTGGCCGGTTTGCTTGTCGTCCCACGTGTCCATTTGCAGCCGCCCTTCGACGAAAACCGGTCTGCCTTTTTTCAGGTACTCGCTGGCAACCTCCGCTGTTCGTCCCCAGAGGGTGACATCGACAAACGTGACTTCCTCGCGCTTTTCGCCACTCTCGGTGGTGTAAGCGCGATTCACCGCGACGCCGAGATCGCAAACGGCACTGCCTTTGGGCGTGTAACGCACTTCAGGATCACGCGTGACGTTTCCAAGCAAGAGAACTTTATTGAGATTCGCCATGTCGCGCTTATAACGAAATCACTTCGATTTAGCCACTTTTTTTGGTGCCTTCTCCTCGTTGTTCTCCTCAAGCCGCTGGTAATGCTGGCGGTAAACGTCAGGATCCAATTTGAATTTGGTCCGCAACCGCACGATCAACTGAGGATCGGCGTTCAAGATAAAGTTGACGTAATAACCGCCGTCGAGCGAACCGGCGACATATGAGAAGTGCCGCTTATCCATCTTCTGGACCTGCTCGACCTTGGCGCCTTCCTTCTCGAACTCGGATTCCAGGCGCTCGATCATTTCCTTTACATTTTCTTCTTTAGCCTGCGTGTTTAGCACCAGCAGGGCTTCATAATGACGATTCATATTTCTTCGGATTTGTTAAACGTGTTCATGGCTGAAACGAGGCCGTTGTCAATCGCGCATTTCAGTGCTTCCACTGCGCGATCGATTGCGGATCGCACGATGGGCTTCTCCTCATCGAAGAAGCCACTCAGTACATAATCGACTGATCCTTCGCGTGGCGCGGCCCCAATCCCAATTCGCAAACGTGGGATGTCTTCGGTCCCAAATTGGACGATGACTGACTCGAGGCCGTTGTGGCCGCCTGGCCCGCCCCGCTCGCGCAGTCGAAGACGACCCAGCGGCAGAGCAAAATCATCTAACGCGACCAGGATTTGCTGCGGCGGAATTTTGTAAAACTGTGCAACCGAGAAAACTGGATAGCCGCTGTGATTCATGAACCTCAAAGGCTTGACCAGAAGCACAGCTCCACATTTCGCTGAGAGTGCCTCCCATTTTGCCGATTTTTCCCAAGACGAACCAAATTGCGCGGCCAGCTGATCGACGACCATAAATCCGATGTTGTGTCGCGTCGCCGCGTACTCCGGTCCGGGATTTCCGAGACCCGCGATGAGCCGGATTGCTGTTTCGTCCACGCGCGGGGAATCGAGAATCCAAAATCGAAAACCGAAAATGGACTACTTCTTTTCTTTTGGAGCCCTTTCTTTCCCAGCTGGAGCAGGCGCGGCCGCAGCTTCGCCCTCTTCCTTTTTCTCGGTGATCACTTCCGGTCCTGCCGCGGCAGCCTCAGCTTCCGCCGCAACCGGCTCTTCCTCAACCACAGGCGCCATCACTGAGAATGCCGTTAGATCAAGCTGCACTTTTGGCGTTACGCCTGATGGAAGTTGAATGTCGCGGACGTGAATGGAATCGCCAATATTCAGCGCCGAAACGTCCACCGTGATGCGATCCGGCAAATCGCCTGGCAGACATTCAATCGCTAATGTGCGCAAGCTCTGCTCGAGCAATCCGCCAAAAGTCTTTACGCCAACGGACGTGCCCACAGGTTCAAGCGGCACCTCAGCTTGGATCATCTGGTCCATGGAGATGGCGTGAAAGTCGACGTGACGAATCTGGCCACCGACAGGCGAGTGTTGTACTTCCTGCACGAGCGCCGTGCGGCTTTGTCCTTCGCCGCCAATTTCGAGCTCGACCAGGACGTTTTCTCCCGAAGCCTGGCTCATCATCGCATTGATGTCCCGCGCGGAGACTTGTAGCGGTTGTGGTTTGTTGGCGCCTCCGTAGATGACGGCCGGGATGAATCCGCGCGCTCTGAGTTTGCGAACAGCGGAGCGTCCCATTTCCGGGCGCGGTTCTGCTTTAAGCTTAACTTGTTTTGCCATTTTTCTCGTTCTCGATGTTGAACAGCGACGAC
>DATARG010000109.1:0-10702 GCA_036264275.1 Candidatus Udaeobacter sp.
CAAACAGCCGTCCGGTCTCAAGCAGATCGAGATTTGTTCTCGATCAGGGCAACTCGCTACCGATAAATGTTACGACGCGGTTAAATCAGCCACCGGCGATACGGTGCAACGACGCACTACTTACATGGAGATTGCGACACAGGCGCAAGCGCCGACGGAGCTCTGTAATGTGCATGGTGAACCACGCGCCCGTCTTGCTCGCGAATTTGGTTCCAGCGATTTGCCGCGAGCTGAGTTGGCTGTGAATCTGAGTGAAGTCATGCCGATCGCCATAAAAAGTCCTACGCTAATTGCCGACCACGACCCATATGATTCGATCAAGCCAGCAGTCATACCAGACGTAACGCCGCAACCGCCTACCGAGACCGCCGAAACTCAGAAGAATGATAGCGGACCCGCCGGGGTGAAGTCTGCGAGCAATACGGCAAGTGTAAATCCTCCGACTTCACAAACGACACAATCCGCTCCAGAGATTCGAAAGGCGCTTCCAGTCGAAACAATTCGGAAAGCGATCCCCGTTCAACCACAGAACCGGCAGCCTGGGGAGATTCGGCGTGCCATACCGGTGAAACCGCTCGATCAAGAAGGCACTGAGCGCAGTCTATTGAGATCCGCAGCGCAGCAACCAGGCGGCGACGTACATGATTAGTTCGCTTCGTCGCGTCAAAATGGTCGAGGCGTTGAAGCGTTAAAGCGAGCCCAAGTCGTCAATGCCGCCGACAAACGCCGAGAACTTTCGACTGACTGTTCTCAATCCTGGCGGCCGCGATCGAGAGCAGCAATTTCGTAGCGTTCCGGCCCCCGGCGAAGGCGCTCATCCGCCGATCAATTTTCATGCTTTTGCTGCGTGCACATTTGGGGCGTTTCATCGTGATATACGTGGCGCCCTCACGGAGAACACGCCTGTACTTCTGCTTTTGCGCAGCGATTTTCGGGCGTCGGAACGCGCATTGACTGAATTGAAGCGGAAAGGTCGCACTGTCGCTGTGTCATTAAAGGAAACTGGGCTGCACCAGGTCGCGCAACAGTTGCGACATTCGATGAAATTGTCGCGCCTCGTAAAAATTGTGACCCAAGCCGATGCTTGCATCGCAACAACGCCAGAGGCCGCGGAAATTTATCAGCGCATCCGCTCCAAACACGATCCGTCGTCAGTGACGTTCATCCCAACGCCTTACCCAATCGGGGATCAGCGATGGGATTTTTCTGTGTCGCGCAACGAACAATCCGGCATTTTCATCGGCACACGCGAATGGGACGTTCCATCGCGAAATCATTTCGCAGCGCTGTTGGTGGCGCGGCAGTTATCCGAAGCGACAGGCGAACCAGTCACCGTCGTTAACCTCGATGGTTACAAAGGACGGCGATTGTTAGGCGAACTCAATTTTCCTGAAGGAAAACTCCGGCTGATTGAGAGATGGAAGGCTTACCCGGATTATCTGCGCGAAGTGGCGCGGCACAAGATCGTGTTGCAACTCGACCGCAGCCACGTGCCAGGGCAGGTCGCAGGCGACGCTCTGCTTTGCCGAGTTCCGTGCGTCGGAGGCGATGGCGCAATCGAACGAATCGCCTTTTCCAAAACCAGCGGCGAAGGCCGAACGATTAAAGAAATCGCTTTAATGGCGCTGGATCTTTTGAAAAATCCAAAGTTACGCGAGGCAGTCGTCGCCGAGTCGCAAGAACGCGCGCGCGAACGGCTCTCATTTGAGACCGTGCGCTCGCGATTGGCAAAATTGTTCGCTAACGTTCAAGGCACGTCGATTCCTGATCGGTAGAAAACTAGCGTGACGTTGCAGCGGTCGTCGGCGCGGCGAACGGCTGTAAAAAGAAATCAAAAAATGATCTCGAACAGCTTAATGCCGTTCCATTTTCCGGGATGGTTGGGATCGAACGCCGTGTTCTCCACCCAGATTCCATAGCGAGCCGGCGCCCATGGATTAAGCATTTGAAGCGGGTTACGACCCGGCCCAAACGCTTTGGGAAACGCGCCCTCCACCTTTGCCCCTTCGGAAACAGGCGGCGGGGTTGCCATCGCGCGCACCGGTTTTTGCCGACCGATCGGTGCTCTGAATTCTTGCGCGGAAGCAGTCGCCACCAGCGCCGCCAGGATTGCGATCATCAATGTCTTCATGTTTCCCTTTCGTTGGAGCCGTGCGAAATGTTGCCCATAATCGGCCCTGAGCACAATATATCTTTCGATGGATTCTCTTGAAAAAGCAGCACGCGTCCTGGATTTGGAAATTTTTGAACTTCAGCGGCTCCGCAAGCGACTGGACGAAAATTTCTCCCGCGCGGTTGAACTGATCAAAGAGACAGTCGACGCACGAGGCAAAGTCGTAGTGTTGGGCGTAGGCAAATCTGGGCACATTGGCGCGAAGATTGCATCCACGCTCACAAGTACAGGCTCACCCGCAGTGGTGCTGGATTCGTCCAACGCCCTTCACGGCGATCTAGGCGTGATCGCCGATGGAGACGTGGTGCTCGCGTTGAGCGCGAGTGGCGAGACGGAAGAGTTACTCCAGATTTTGCCGGCAGTCGCGCGATTCCAGATCAGGATGATCGCTATCTGCGGCAATCCAAAATCAACGCTAGCGAAAAACGCGCACGTCTGTCTCGACGTAAACGTCGAACAGGAGGCTTGTCCGCTGAACCTGGCGCCGACGTCGAGCACTACAGTGATGCTGGCGTTGGGCGACGCGCTGGCGATGGTGCTCTTGGAAGCGCGGGGATTTAACAAGGAAGATTTCGCTAAATTTCATCCCGGTGGCATGATCGGCCGCAGCATGTTGATGCGCGTTCATCAAGTCATGCGGCCGCGCGAAGCAATGGCAATTGTAGCGACTGACACTCCAATACGCGACGTGCTCAAGGCGATGACCAGTGTGCGTGCTGGCGCTGCCGTTGTGACCGGCGAGGACAAACAACTCATCGGCATATTCACACATGGAGATTTCGTGCGGCATTTTCAATCTGATTCCAGGATTGGAGAACGGCTCGTCGCAGACTTGATGACGCTGAACCCTGTCACGGTACACAAAGAAAAATTGGCGGTGGAAGTTCTGAATTTACTGGAACGTCATCGCATCGATGATCTGGTCGTGATTGATGACGACAACGTGCCGGTCGGCATTGTCGATTCGCAGGATTTGACGCGGTTAAAACTGTTGTAACTCGTTGCGGTAACTCGCATGCGCATCCAGCGAGTTGCGCCGGGACCAGCTGCATGTAAACTCCGCCTCCCCGCCTAAACGCACCGATGCCTGCCGCGAACGATTTACGCAGAGGAATGGCCATCAAATACAATGGCAATCCCGCCATTGTGCTTGAAGTTCATCATCGCACGCCGGGGAACTTGCGAGCGTTCGTGCAGGCGATCATTCGCTACATCAACACGGGCAAAAGCGCCGATGTCCGCTTTGGTTCCACTGACAAGGTCGAACTGGTCGATATCGAACGAAAACAGCTCGAATTTTCTTATAAGGACCGCAACGGATATCATTTCATGGATCCTGAGACGTACGACACGATCAGCCTGGCGGAAAGCCTGATCGGCGACGCCAGTGATTACCTCGTAGAGAATCTTTCCGTGCAGGTTCTTTATGCGGAAGGCAAAGCCGTGGAGGTGGAATTGCCCGCGTCGGTTAATCTAAAAGTCGTTGAATCAGCGGAAGGCCTTCGCGGCGATACGGCCAGTAACGTCACCAAGCCGGCAAAACTCGAAACGGGCAAAACCATTAACGTTCCGCTTTTCATCAAGGAAGGCGAAACCATCAAGATCGACACTCGCACCGGCGCCTACATGGGACGCGCGTGATCGGAGTGTGCTCTTCATTGTAGGGCAGCCGCGTCGATTGCCGACGCTGGAAGGTGAAGCGCCTGCCCTACCAATATCGGCGATCTCGGATTTATTCCCGTTCTGTCTTGCTTTCATCTGCGTAGTTCTGCGTAATCTGCGGACGATTTGGCGACCAAGCGCAGATCGAAAAAGAATCGGATTACGCGCAATTCGAAGCGCGGCCGGAAAGTTGTCCGCAGCGTTGCGCGCGCAACACCTAGAAGCTTCGCCGCGGCGTCCGATCCGCTCACAGTGCCAACGAAGTGGGTGAAGTTTGTTTTTGCGATTTTTCTGCTGCCGCTGTGCGGTGTTCTTACCCAGACATTCTTCACGGTGTTCGCGCGCGCGACTGTGACCCAGCGGTTGTGGACGGGCGAAGAGTTCTGGTTCTTCTCGTTAGGCGCGGTGCTTTGGTTAATAGCTTTCCTCGGTCTGCCGCGCCCAATCTTGATTTATGTGTTCGGGCATGAGCTGACACACGCAATCTGGGTGTGGTTAATGGGTGGTCGCGTAAGCCGATTCCGTGTTGGTCCGGACGGCGGGCACGTGGTAACGACAAAAGCGAACTTCTGGATTGCGCTGGCGCCGTATTTCTTCCCGATCTACAGCATTCTGGCGATCGCCATTTACGGCGGCCTTAGCCTTTTCATAAACATGCAACCGTACGGGCGGCTGCTTTACGCCGTCATTGGCGTCACGTGGGCGTTCCATTTCACGTTCACATGCTGGATGATTCCCAAAAACCAGACGGACCTCACCGATCAGGGCACATTTTTCTCGCTCGTCATCATCTACCTCATGAATCTGCTTCTGCTTAGCGTCATGCTGATTCTCGCGTCCCGACAGATCACATTCGAAAGCTTTGGGGCAGATTTGTTGACGAATCTCGGAAATTTCGTGACGTGGATGATGGAGTTGCTCTCGCGATTGGCGCACCACGATTAGGATTGGCGTTTCACAGAATGGAGCCGGCGGGCGCCGAGCGACATAGACGGGCAGCCTACGAGCGTGAGCGAGCGGGCACGAGCGAATCAAACGCCCTACAACAACTGCGAATTTTGTAGGGCGTCTGTGTCAGACGCCTATAAATTGGTGACCACCGCGAACGGCAAAACTGCGAAAACATCACGCAAGCCTACCTGCCGCTTCTGGTGACGAATTGGTCGGCACGTGAAGAGATCGTGCGCGTTCTTGAGCGAAAAACTTTCTGGGAATTCAATTGCCGTGTCCTGCCAAGCCTCCCCAATCGGTGGAAAACCGATGCGCGCACAGAGCCTCGGCGCGATTACCGCAATCCAATGTGGGTCGAGTCGCCTAACGAAGCTAATGCAGGATTCTGCAAACGTTCCGCTCACATGAAGGGGTAAATATTCGCCGCACTCAAAAAGATCGGCGTGACCGCGGCGGAATTGGAGGATGTGCTGCGTCAGAAACAGTTTGATCCGGCCATCCGGCCAGGTCCGCATTAGTTCGCCGGGTGTGGCGCTTGACAGCGATTGAAGCATTTGGCGGCGCAGTCCGTAATCGACCGGCCGTCGGTTGTCGGGATCGACCAGACTGTAGTCCCAAATCTCAGTTCCCTGGTAAATATCCGGTACACCGGGCGACGTCAGCTTCAGCAAGGTTTGCGTAAGCGAATTGATCGCCCCGAGTCGGGCAATCTCTTTTGCTGCAGGAAGAAAAATCGACAGGAATTTGTTTCGCGGTGATGGATCCAAAATTCGCCCAACGAAATCGTGCATCGCTGAATCCCACTCTTCGTTTGGCTGAATCCAGCTCGTGTTAATCTTCGCTTCTTTCAGTGCCTTCGCGATATAGGCTTGGATTCGTTCGATGTAATCGGCGGACGGCACGGGCTCCGGCTCGCCATGCGCGTTCATTGGCCAAGTGCCGAGAAGAGTTTGGTAAAGCAGATATTCTTCGTTCGCATCAGGCGCTTCCAAATCGTTCACCATGCGTTTCCAACGATGATTTGCGGTGCCCCAGCGCTGCAACGAACGGCGCCAAAGCTCTGGGATTTCGGAGATAGCTACCATTCGCGCACGAACGTCTTCGCTGCGTTTTGTGTCGTGAGTCGATGTGGCGAGCAACGTCGCGGGCGAGTTGCGCTGCCGATCAAGGTTTCGCTCGTGAAAGAACTCAACGCTAACTCCAAACTGTTGCGGCTCGCCGCCGACTTCATTTAGCGCGGGCAACCGGTTGTAAATGTAAAAGAGCGTGTCTTCGAGTCCCTTTGCCATAACTGGCCCAGTCGTCTGCTGAAATTTTAAAACGAACTGCGCATGCGCGTCGCGGCCGGCTGCATCAAGATCCTGGGGGGAACGAAGCAACAACACGTCACACAAAAAATTGAAAATCGATTCTTCCATTGCCGGGTTGCGGCGTTTGGCTGCGGCAATGGCGCGTTCGACGATTTGCCGATCCTCTTCCGCTACCGGCTGATCGGGCTCGACATAAGTTCGATAAACTGGAAAGCACGCAATCGTCTCGCGCACGGTGCGTGAGAGCGCCTCGAGCGTAAAGTCGCGATACCATCTGTTTCGCTCGGACAAACGATCGAGCAGGTTTCCTAAAACATCGACGTCGTTGGCGAGGGCAAGCTTCATCACCAGAAGTTTTTTTGCATAAAGCAAATGCCCGAAAGGAACGGAGTGGCCTATGAAACGGTGAAACGTTTTTGTGATCGCCGTTTCAGCCGACGAGTCGACCAGCAACTGCGTGAGTTGGTTGGCGAAATCGTAGCCGGTCGTTCCATGAACGGGCCACTCTTTGCGCAATGATTCCGCGCCGGTGAGAATTTTTTCAGCCACCATGTAGATGGCTAGGCCATCTGTAGTGGCAGCCGTGTCGGCTGCATTCAACGATTTCGCAGGCGACACGCCAGCCGCTACAATCCGCAGCGCTTTGGCGCAACGTTGCTGAAGTTTGGCGAAATATTCGCGTGGTAAATACAGGCCGTCGGGGTGGTCGATTCGGAGTCCGGTAACTGCGCCTGTGCTCACCAATTCAAGAACCAGGCGATGAACGGCATCGAACACATTTGGCGATTCGACCCGGATCGCAGCCAAATCATTTACGTCAAAAAAGCGGCGGTAATTGATTTCTTCGGCAGCGACTCGCCAAAAGGCCAGACGATATGACTGTGCGTTCAGCAATTCGTCTAGCTTGTCGAAACTGCGCGGGTCGCCAGGATTCCCGTTGATCTGCGCGAGGGCTTTTTCGATCGCGTGTTGTACTTGTGGCGCCTCCAAACAGCGTCGCTCCAGCCGCCGTTTGATGATTTCCTTCTCTCGCGCGCGCTCTGCGATCCGTTTTGAGTCGGTCTCAGTCCGTTTCGGCAAATATTCAAGTGCCGTCAAAATGCTTTGCAGTTCCGCGTAGAAAACGTCGTCTTTGTATTCGGCCAGATTTTTCAATGCGACTTCCAGGATGTAGCGATAAGTGCCGGGCGCGATGGGCAGATGGCGCGCGCCGTAGAGCACGTAAAACGTTCCTTCCTCAAAGCGCACTTGTAATTCGCCGCGCTCCAGGACGCGCCCGTATTGGTCCCCGAGAATTGGTAGCAGAACCTTATTGCGGAGATCGGTCTTCAGCGACTGCCAATCGATGTCAAAATAGCTGGCATAGGGTGAGCTGGGTCCGTTTTCCAGCACGTCCATCCACCACGCGTTACGGTCATCGGCGATGCCGACATGATTCGGAACAAAATCCAGCACCTGGCCCATGCCGTGCGCCTGCAATTGCGCAACCCAGGCATCATAATCCGCCCGCGAACCAATCGCGACATTCAGCTTGTTATGATCAGTGATGTCGTAGCCGTGGAGGCTCTCGGGGCTGGCCTGAAAATAAGGCGACGCGTATACATCACTCACCCCCAGTGCGTGCAGATACGTAACGATCTCGCGCGCCGCCGCAAACGTGAACCGCCGATTGAATTGCAATCGATACGTGCAAGTGGGGATGCGTGGATGCGCCTTTTTCACAGCAGGAAGAAAACGTCCGACGCCGAATGCCTAACGTCCAACGCCGAAATGCGGAATCAGCCGGCGGCGTCCGATGTTCGATGCCCGGCGTTTCTTCACATCCTCTCAGGCATTTTAATGCCGAGAAGATCCAGACCGCGTTGCAATACTTGCGCGGTGAGATCGGACAACATTAGTCGCGAGCTGCGTGCCGGTTCTTCCGATTTCAACATGGGACACGCCTCGTAAAATGAGTGGAAGCTGTTCGCCAGCTCGAACAGATAATTTGCAAGGATGTTCGGACGAAACCCGTTCAACACTTGCGGAACAATCTCTGCGAACTGACACAGTCGTTTCGCAAGATTGAGTTCGGCGGGATCTTTCAGCACCAGGGCTGTAGCCACGGGCTTGTGGCCCGTCTCTGCGGAATTCGCCGACAGACGCGTGTCCAGAGATGCCTTACGAAAGATCGAGCGAATTCGGACATACGCATTCTGCAAATACGGCGCGGTGTTTCCGTGCAGAGAAAGCATCTTGTCCCACGAAAAAATATAGTCTGTGGTCCGAAACTGCGAGAGATCGGCGTATTTCACGGCACCGATGCCGATCTTCTCTGCGATGTCGGTCTTTTCGTCCTCGCTTAGATCAGGATTTTTTTTGTCGACGATTTTTCGGGCGCGTCTGCATGCTTCCTCGAGAAGTTCGCGAAGAGGAACATTCTCACCGGAGCGCGTCTTCATCAGTTTGCGATCCTCCCCAAGCACACTTCCAAATATAATGTGGCGTAGATCAGTGGTGTAACCTTCTCGCCGGGCAACCGCGAAAATCTGTTTGAAATGCAACGTCTGCGGCGCGCCAACGACGTACCAGATCGCCTCGGCTTTCAAGTGGTCGACCCGATAATCGATGGTGGCGACATCGGTCGTAGCATAATTGAATCCGCCGTCCCGCTTGCGGATGATTAGCGGCTTATCCGCCAACTCGGGATCATCGCGGAAAAACACAACCACAGCGCCTTCGCTGATTTCCGCTACACCGGCCTTGAGCAGACGCTCTACTACCCCGGGCAACCGATCATTGTAAAAACTTTCGCCGCATTGCAGGTCATAGTGGACATCGAGCAGGTTGTAAATGCGCTCGAAATCCTGCTTCGACAACGCGACGCATTCGTTCCAAATATCTGTGTTTTCCTTGTCGCCGCCCTGCAATTTCACGAGTTCCTGGCGGCAGGCTTCACGGACCTGCGGGTCACTGCTGGCTCTTTCGTTTGTTTCCTTGTAAACGCGTACGATCTCGGCCAGCGGATCGCGCTGCAGCGCCGCTCGATCGAGCAGATTTTTCCATCCCCAGATGACCATTCCGAACTGTGTTCCCCAATCGCCGATGTGATTATCGCGAACCACTTCGTGTCCAAGAAATTTAGCAACACGCGCCAGCGCGTCGCCGATCACTGTGCTGCGGATGTGACCGACATGCATCGGCTTCGCCACATTGGGCGACCCGAAATCAATCACGATACGTTCGGCTGATTCCGTTTCAGCGACGCCGAGACGGTCATCTCGCAAGACCGCGAGCGTCTGTTTTCCCACGGCAGCCTGGCGTAATGTGAAATTGATAAAGCCGGCGCCAGCGACAACGGGTCGTTCGCAGAGATCGTCCACATCCAGATGAGCTAGGATTTTCTCTCCTAATGCCCGCGGATTTTCACCGCGCTGCTTCCCAAGTACGAGCGCAACGTTGGTCTGGTAATCGCCAAACCGCGGATCGGTCGCCTGCGTCAACTCACCGGCTTCCGGCAGACCGGCGCGCGCCAAAGCGTCGGAAAGCTCTTTTGTTAATAACGACTGGAACGTTTGCATCGGACTAGCTGTAACCGCTTCCCTGTGGAAAGCGCGACGTAGCCGTGCTAAACACGGTCGGCCGCGTCGCTCACAGAGCGACGGCTACAATGTTAGGAACGTTCGCGAAAGATTGCCAAAATTTCTTCAGCGGATTTCGCGCTGGCAAGACTCTCGCGCACGGAGCGGTCATTCAGAAATTTTGCGATTGAAGCCAGTGTGCGCAGGTGCGTTTGAAATTGATTTTTCGGTACGATAAAAAGAACAACGAATTTTACCGGCGCGTTATCCAACGCGTCGAACTCGATCCCTTTGGTCGACCTTCCGAACGCCGCCACGACTTCTTCGAGCCGATCCGATGAACAATGCGGTATGGCAATTCCGAATCCGATGCCCGTGCTCATGGTTTCCTCACGTTGCTTTAGAGCGGCGAGAATGGAATCGCGATCCGTGGGCTTAATTTTGCCGAGGCTAACGAGCAGGTCGATGAGCTCAACGATAACCGACCAACGTTCCGTAGCTTTCATCTCAGGAATGATTTGCTCGGCAGAAAGTAAATTGGCCAGGGACATACGGAGGTTCCGTGCGGGAGGCCAAGCTTAGCGGTAAGGCATGGCTTGACAAGGGCGTTTTCCGGGAGCGCGAGCGCTAGTTCTGTTCGCGAATCTTGTAATTCAAACGTCGCGAGAGCAGCCAGCGCACACCGAACATGTCGATCGTGGCGCGGACGGCCCGATTGCCAAGGCCGTACTTAGTTTGACCAAAACGTCGCGGGCGATGGTTCACCGGGATTTCCACAAGCTGGTACCCTGCATCTTTGATCAGCGCAGGA
This sequence comes from Candidatus Udaeobacter sp., assembly GCA_036264275.1. GTDB lineage: Bacteria > Verrucomicrobiota > Verrucomicrobiia > Chthoniobacterales > UBA10450 > Udaeobacter. The sequence goes on from DATARG010000109.1 coordinate 10,468, forward strand.
ATGAACCGATGCATTCCCTTGAACGGAAACAGCACCGCTACGCATTCACGCCGCATCGCCTTGAGCGTGCAACCGGTGTCCCGGACGCCATCTTTCGTGTAACGGCTCCGGACGGCGTTGGCAATCCGACTGGTTAGGCGTTTTACAAGCGTATCCCTGCGCTGCGCGCGATAACCACAAACTAGATCGGCGCCGCGTGAAATCTCACCGACCAATCTTGGAATATCGGCTGGAT
>DATARG010000240.1:0-7359 GCA_036264275.1 Candidatus Udaeobacter sp.
TATGTGCTTCTTCGCTTCCGCGACCAGTTTTTGGAAACCAGGGTGCTCGGCCATAACTGAATCTATCCGCAGATTACGCAGATTTCCTCAGATTCCAGCGGTTGTAGCCACGGGCCTGTGGCCCGTCCGAAATTTGCGTAGAAGGGCCCCACAGCGGCGTGGCTACAGGAAAAAGACTCCTTTCTCGACTCATCCAGCATCAGTAGCTGATCCCCTTTTTAGCGGCTTGGGCGTGAAGCGTTTCAGTTACCTTTTGATCGAAGGCATCGCCTTTGCCTTCGGCTGCGAGCCGTTTGTTTTCCGATTGAATGTAGGCTTCGCGTTTCTTTGATATTTCTACGATCTGCTTTTGCAGGTCAGCGCGTTCGTCGCGGGTTTTTGCGATGCGCTTTTCCAGTTCGCTCCGATCCAATTTCTGGAGCTCGGTTGGAAGTTGTTTCTGATCGATGTCGTCGACCTTGAGCGTTTTGTTGTTGAGCGCGTCGACCAACTCGCCGCGGCCCTGGACGGCTTTGCCGGTCTTACTGTTGTACGTGAGCCGATCGGCCATCGCAGCAACGGGAGCGCTCGCTGCCATTGCATATTTCGCATGAACTTCCGCCTGTAACTTGGTATCGCCATACGGAATGAGCGTGGCACCGATTCGTTCATTAAGCCGGCTAAGCTCCTTGTCCATTGGCGTTGAAATCACAGCAACGCTGCCCGATTGCGAGATGCCGACGTAACTGCCTTCGGATAATTTCGCGATCTCCTGCCAGATGGGCTTGGTCTCAGCCATCTCACCACATTGAATGGTATTAATGATGAGGTCCTTTTTCGCTGCTTCCCGGCAGAGATCCGGATACTTGGGGCTATTCGGATAATCCATGTGCGGCGGTGCGTCTCCGACCAGGAAAATGATCTTCAGGACTTTGCTGTCGCTGCTCCAGGGCATCTTGTGAATGGCTTCGGCAAGCGCTTCGTTCACACTCTCGGGCGTATCGCCCCCACCAGCCGCCTGGAAGTCGCGCAGGTGTCCGTAGATCGCGTCGATGTCGTCGGTGAGACTAAATGATTTCACAATGTACTCATCGCCTCGATCTCGATAACCAATGAGCCCGAGTTTTAACTCCGGGGTTGGTTGTGCGCTGATCATTTCATTGGCGATCGACCAGATTTTTTGCTTCGCGCCTTCGATCAAGCCGCCCATTGAACCGGTGGTATCGAGCACAAAACAGACTTCGATACGCGGTTTGGGTTGAAGTGTCGGGGCAGTCTTGGCGAACGATGGTTGCCAAAGGCCCAGCATTAGAGAGGCAGACAGGATTATCAGCAGGATGCCGATACCAGGGGTGGTTAGTGTTTTCATTGGATTGTTATTCAGCGATTTCATAGACGGTATCGTCGAGCTTGAGCACGACGTTTTGACCCAACGCCAGCCACGGGCCGGCTTCAGGATGTTTGATCAGGAGGTTGAAGTATTCTTCGGAGTTAAATTGAACGCGCTGTCGTTTAGCGTTGTTCTGCGCGTTTGAATCGATCCATTGATTTCCGTTTTGGAAAAATGCGCGGCCGTTCACGAACCTGGATTGTTGTGTGTATTGGCCAAGACGCGCGACCGCCGGCGTGCCAGCAGGAGCGGCGGCTGCAAATCCCCGCAATGATTCAGAAGCGCCGGATGCGATCGATGCCGGTGCCTGCAGCGCAAACTTGAACGCGTTCTGGCTCCGCGCGTTGGCAACGCCGTCCTCACCCTCTTTCTTGTCCTTAAATCCGGCCCAGGCCTTGGCGACTTCGGCGCGCATCGCTACGTCGGTGCTCATGCTTTGCATGGATCGATCAGCCATCGGCACGCGCCGATGATCTTCGTCCTCTACGATAAGATAAGCGGTGTAAGGCGTGACGATCCCGTATTTCCTGGCCAGTTCGGTTGTTTCGTCGCGAAGCTCGGCCGTTTCCCCGTGGATGCGGATTTCATCAAGCAGAAAGCCGACACGGCGCGTCGCCCAAAGCCGTGGCACGTAATCATCGGTCGTCTTGCGATCGTCAAAATGCAGTTTGTAGGTAAACGTCTGTTCGCGGCCGCCGGCGTTGCCGGTTAGCTTGGCTTCGACATCGCCGGCGCCGCTGTAACGACCCGCTACCACCAATTGATCTCCTTTGAACAGGTCCGGCAGATCTGACGGATACATTTTTGTTGTATGAACACTGCCGCCGAGATCCAGCTTCAGATTCGTTAGGGCCGGTTGTTTGATCCGCGTGTAGAAATTCGAGACTTTGAGCTCGAGATCCTCATTCGCGAGCACGTATTGGCTGAAGGCGCGCGTACCCTCGGCGATTTGATCGAGCAACTGTGTGTTTACGTCGGAGCCGATTCCGAACGAAAAGATCCGAACGCCGCTCGCCTTTTTGATGTCCGCAACGATTTCTTCGGGATTGCGTGGTCCCACTGTGGGCAGACCGTCGGTTAGGAAGATCACAACAAATGGGCGATCGCTTTTGTCCGGTCGAACTTTGAGAGCGCTCTGCAATGCATCTGCAATAGCGGTGCCGCCGATTGGCTTGAAGTCGTCGATGAAACCGTTCGCGCGTTTGCGATGATCGGAATCGGCTGGTACCAACTCGCGGAAAAGCGGCTCAGCTTCTGTCGAGAACCGGACGATTTCAAAACGATCGTCGGCATTGAGATTTTCCACACAAAACCGCAACGCTTTTTGCGCCTGCTGAAGTTTTGCGCCAGCCATTGAACCGGATGTGTCCACGACAAAAACGACGTCTTTGGCTGCCGGCTTTGTCTCGCTGATAGTCGTCGGAGCAGCCAGAAGCAGGAAATAGCCGTCGTCAGTGTCCGGTTTGTAAGTGATTAGTTTGAGGCCGACGTCATGTGTGTCCGAGTTGTAGACGAGCTGAAAATCAGTGTCCGGTTTTTCGTCTTTAGCTTCGTAGCCAATGACGGCGCGATTAGGACCATCGCGTTTAATCTCAACTTTGTGGCTGGGCGAATAAATTGAGGCGAGGGGTTCTGCCGTCTTGAGCTCAATTTTCATGCTCAAGTTCTTGATCGGCGCAGCGGAGAATTTCTCAGTGCTCAGTGGGTAGAGGTAAGTGACGGTCCCGGCGTCGGAGCGAAGCAGTTCCGTATAGGAAATCTTAATGGGTTTGCGGCTGCGCGGTTCGATCGGAAAAATGCGGACCTTGAAGAGATCACGGCCAGCGTACTCGAGCAGCGCCGGATCCCGCATTTTTCGCACGATATCTTCGTAAATGCCACGCGCCTTATCAGCCGGAAGCAACTCGGCATCGACAGTTTTGCCGCCGATTTCCATGCTGAATTTGTCGATGTGCGCCCCTTTCGGGACGGGGAACATGTAAAAGCCTTCGAGCCTTTGATCGTTAGGATTGCAGAATTCCTGGTCGATCGATGTGATGGCGATCTGCCCATCAATTTTGACGTTGACCTGATGGCTGGTGACTTCGAGCGGGGCGAAAGGGAAATGGCTCGGCGGAACGTAGATCGGATGTTCAATGACGATGAAACCATCTCCCCGGGATTGGTCGACGGCTCCGAGGAGGAAAAGGCCGATCGCTAGCACCAAATTTTTCTTCATGGAGCATTAGTCGGGAACGCTGGAAAAATGCTCCCGTTGAATAGAAAGCATTATTTTTGATCAGAAGGCTGGGCACGACAGTCAGAGGTCGATAAGATGCTCCGGCCGCGAGAAGTTGTGATCGATCAGGAGCTTTCCAGCAGAGCCGCTCCGCTAACAGCGGCGGATGCGTCGGCGTTGGCGTCGGATGCACGAATCATTGCTGATTGCCGCGCGGGAATTACAACGGCGTGGGATTCTCTGTTCGATAAATACTATGCCACGGTCGCGCGTTTTGTGTTTCAGCTCTCCGGTGATTTCAGCCACGAAGACACGGAAGAAATCTGCCAGGAAACGTTTTTATCGGTGGTCAGAAATCTGTCTTCCTTTCAGGGTCGAAGCTCGTTTCAAACGTGGTTGCTGCGGATCGCGGCGAACAAGGCGATGGATTACCGGGAAAAAACGCGAGCCGCGAAGCGAGGTGGGAACGCGGTCCACATTCCAATCGATGCGGCTCGAACCGATGACGAACCGCCGATTGATCCGCCATCTGGAAATCCCGGTCCCGATGCACTGCTGCAGATTGCCGAGACCTCCCGCCTTGTGAGGGAAAGCCTCGATCGCCTTGGAGAGCCGTGCCGTGAAATCATCGAACTACGATACTACGGCGACTTGAGTTACGATGAGATTGCAGCGGAACTGCGACTTAATCCGAAAACGGTCAGCTCGCGATTAAGCAAATGCCTGGACCGCTTGCTCAATATCGCAAAGGAAATTTTACCACCGGATAGTCATTTGCCGTCTAATAGGTAGAAACATGGCATCGGACCCGAAGAAACCCATTGAACAAATGCTCGAAGCGCTGGCAAAAGCGCGACGTGCGCAATTTGGTGATGACCCCAAGATGCCGAATCCGGTGCGTGTGCGACTGCATGAGGAGATAGCGAAAGCGGGAGCAACGGAAGAAGATGATGCCGAGTCAAGAACGTCATGGTTAACGATGTTCTGGCCACGAGCGGCCGTGGCGGCCGCCCTGGCAACGTTGATCGTGCTCGTCCCGGCGATTTGGTGGAACCAATCACACCCTGTCGCAGAATCAGGCGATCTTGCCCTTCGTGACCGCGCCGCTGGAGCAAGCCGTGAATTAAACCTTGGCGTGCCGGAGAAGGAGGCTCGCGCAAAAGACCTGGGAATCATCGCAACGGAAAAGACAGTGAATCTGGCGGACAACAGGCCAATTAAGGTCGAACCTGTCACTGCGCCTTCCTCTGAAGCGGAAGAATCGAAATCATCAACCCATGTCGCACAAGGGAGCGCTGCAACTGAGCTCCCAAGTCAGGAAACGAAAGGATTCGATAGGGAAATTGCCAGCGCGAAAATCCAGGCGGCACCCGCGGCTGCGCCTCCGGCCGACGCCGATTCAAAAGCCAAGTCAGATACTCTGGCAGCAGCCGCACCGCCGGTCGCGCAAGCGTCATCGGGCGGCAGCATCTCTATGGCGCAGCAATTCTCCCAACAACCAACTGTTCAATCTTTTCGGAACAATGCGCAGCAGGTAAGCCGGGCCACGAATGTTTTGAACAAGTTTCAAGTTGAGCAACAAGGCAATGAAATTCGCGTGCTCGATGCCGATGGCTCGACGTACACCGGCAAAATTGAACAGGCGGCAAAGAGCTCGGAGCTCGACTCACGCGTCGCTGCGCGTCGCGATTTCGCAAAGCAGGCACCAAAGTATGCTGCCAAAGCCATTAGCGAAAACAGATCACCCATCGCCCAATCGTACTTCCGCGCGACTGGATACAATGTCAGCCTGAAAAGGACGCTCGTGTTCGAGGGCAATTACGCGGCGCCAACGCAGCAACAGAAAGCTTCAGCGGCGTCTAACGACAAAGAACGAGACGAGTCAAGCCGCGATCGGGCACGTATCGTGGGAACAGTGCGCGTGAATGGCGAAGCGCCGCTAGAAGTAGATGCGTTAGCAGAGGCGCCGGAACCAGCCGGAACGAAAAAGAGTGAGATTCGTAACCGCTAGACGACACGACTAAGCAAGACTTCGGATAAATGACGAAATCCGAATGACGAATGACGAATTAAATCCGGATGACGAAATCCGAAAGAGGTTAGTGATCGGATCACGCTGAGTTCATTGTGCGGGCTTCGACATTCCTTCGTCATTCGGCATTCGAGCTTCGTCATTCATTTCATTCGTAGCGGAGCGCTTCGATTGGATCGAGTGCCGCAGCTTTGCGCGCAGGATAAAAGCCGAAGAAAACGCCAACAGCGGCGGCGAACAAAAAGGCGATTGCGATTGAACTGATTGAAATCAGTGTGGGCCAGTTCGCATAGATCGAGAGGATTCTGGATGTGGCGATGCCGCAGATGATTCCAATCACGCCACCGACCGAACTCAGTGTCACGGCTTCGATCAGGAACTGTGTGAGAATGTCGTTCCCGTGCGCGCCTACAGCCATGCGCACACCGATTTCACGCGTCCGTTCGGTTACGCTTACCAGCATGATATTCATGATGCCAATGCCGCCCACGAGCAGTGACACGCCTGCGATTGCGCCCAGGAGCACCGTCATCACTCGCGAGGTTGCCGTGGCGGCTTCGGCGATCTCCTGTTGCGTGCGCACGGTGAAATCGTCGTCGCGACCGGGACGAATGTTATGTCTTTGTCGAAGCAACGAAATGATTTGTTGCTGCGCGGCTTCGATCTGGCGGGCGTCGCCGATCTGCACGTTGATGTTGCGCAACGTCGTCCCACCGATCACGCGTTTCATCGCGCTCGTGTACGGCATGACGACGATGTCGTCCTGGTCCACACCCTGCGGGCTAAGGCCTTTCGGCGTAAGCACGCCAAGAATCGTGAACGGCACATTTTTAATCCGCAAAATCTGGCCGATTGGATTTTCGTTCCCGTAAATTTGCGTCGCAGTCGTCCGGCCAATCACGCAAACTTTGTTCGTGCTGCGCACATCCTGCGCCGTAAACGGCGCGCCGTCCGCCAGCGGCCATTGACGAATATCGAAGTAATCCGCCGATTCTCCGTAGATCCGGGTGAACCAGTTTTGATTTCCTGCGGCCACTTGCGTCGTCGAAACAACTTCTTCGCTTACGCCGATGACGCCTGGAACTTCCCGACGGATTGCTTCAGCGTCTTCAATTTTCAACGTGCCCGCACCTCCCCAGCCGGTGCGGATGCCGCTCGCGGTGGTGCTACCGGAGAATATCAGAATTACATTTTCGCCAAGGCTCGCGATCTGTGCTTCCACCTGTGCCTTTGCGCCATTGCCAATTCCCACCATCGCGATCACCGCCCCAACGCCGATGATGATACCGAGCGCCGTCAGCACCGAACGCATTTTGTTTCGGCGCAATGCGCGATAGGCGACGTTAAATGTGGGTGCGATGCGCATGAAGTCCGTGAATCGTTGAAACGTTACATCGTGAATCGATCAAATCGTTAAATCGGTTCGGTGGCTTCGCGCCCGTTTTGCAACTGTGCTTTCGCGTCCGAACGCCGGGTCACCAGGTGATCGTCCCGGATTAGCCCATCGCGCATAATAACATTGCGTTTCGCATATGCGGCGATGTCCTGCTCATGCGTGACCATGATAACGGTAATGCCGTGCTCGTTGAGTTGCTGGAAAATGGCCATGATCTCGACGCTGGTTCGGCTGTCGAGATTGCCGGTCGGTTCATCCGCCAGCAGCATCTCGGGCTCGTTGATCAACGCGCGCGCGATGGCGACGCGCTGTTGCTGGCCGCCGGAAAGCTGACTCGGAAAATG